>JABFRY010000475.1 GCA_013140955.1 Acidobacteriota bacterium | reverse complement strand
GTGTGGGTCGAGGATGTAGCCGAGCGAGCGGTGCACGGCACCGATCGTCTCGAGCACGGTGGCGTCGTCGAAGGCCGCCCCCGTCACGTCAGCGCGAAGCGCGTCCAGGCCCCCGCCGTACAGGGCGCGCATCCGCTCGAAGTTGCTGGGCGCCCCGACGTCCATCGCGTTGGCGACGGTCCGCACCGAGGCCCGCGGCTCGTACCGCCCGGTCCGCAGGTAGCTGGGAACGATGTCGTTCACGTTGGTGGCAGCCACGAACCGGGGCAGGCGTGCCCCGAGACGTCGGGCGATGAGGCCCGCCGTGAGGTTCCCGAAATTTCCACTCGGCACCGCGACCACGTCGGGGGTCACCGCCTGAAGCAGGAAGTAGTAGAAGGCCTGCGGCAGCAGGCGCCCCACGTTGATCGAGTTGGCTGGCGTCAGATGCACGTCCCGGCGCAAGGAGCTGTCCGCGAACGCCTGCTTGACCAGCGCCTGGCAGTCGTCGAAGGTCCCACGCACCGCCACGGCCGTCACGTTGCCCCCGATGCCGGCGAACTGGGCCTCCTGCACGTCGCTCACCTGGCCCTGCGGGTAGAGCACCAGTACGCGCACGTCGGGGGCACCGGCGAACGCGTCCGCCACGGCGCTGCCCGTGTCGCCGGACGTGGCCACGAGCACGGTCAGGGCCGTGCCGCGCGAGAAATGCCCGGTCAGGCGCGCCATCACCCGCGCGCCGACGTCCTTGAAGGCGAGGGTGGGGCCGTGGAACAGTTCGAGCGCCCAGGTGCGCTCGTCCAGCTGGACGAGCGGGACCGGGAAGTCGAGCGCCGCGTGCATCAGACCGGTCAGGGGCGTGCGCGGAAGCTCGTCGCCGAGCAGGTGCGCGGCCACTTCCGTGCCGATGTGTGCCATCGAGGCGCCGGCCAGCGACGCGAGCACGGCGTCCGGCAGCGGCTCCAGCCGCTCCGGGAGGTAGAGCCCGCCATCCGGAGCGGTACCCGCAAAGAGGGCGTCGCGGAAGGACACGGGCGGCGCGGTACCGCGCGTGCTGATCCAGTTCATGCCGTGGCTGCTCGTGGTGCGAAGGTGTCGGGTGGCCCCATGCCGCGCCGGCCCTGCCGCACACGCTGCGGTCACGGTCGGCTCCATGGCCGTCCGGCCATCACACCATTTTTCCCCAGACGCCCGCGTGCGTCCACTCCGACGTGCAATACGCCACCGCCGACGCGCCGTGCGGCAGTCTTTACGCGTGGACGCCGGAGAATCCGTTTATCATGAATCCCGCATGACCACGACCAATGGACGCAGTGCCACCCAGGCTCCGAGCACATCGGCGACACAGGCGTGGACCGTGCACGATGCCAGCGAGTTGTACGAGGTCCCGCGCTGGGGTAACGGCTACTTCTCGGTCAACCCGGGCGGCCACGTCCAGGTCCATCCCACCAAGGACCCGGCCACCGGCATCGACCTGAAGGAACTCATCGATCGGCTGCAGCTGCGCGGCATCGGTCTGCCGGTACTCGTGCGGTTCACCGACATCCTCAAGCACCGGCTGCACGACATCGCCACCGCCTTCCAGTCGGCCATCGGGCAGCACCAGTATCAGGGCGACTACTGCTGCGTCTATCCCATCAAGGTCAACCAGCAGCGGCAGGTCGTCGAGGAGGTCCTCAACTTCGGCCGCCCGTACCGCTTCGGCCTGGAGGCGGGCTCGAAGCCGGAACTGCTGGCCGTGGTGGCCATCGCGGACAACGACACGCCGATCATCTGCAACGGGTTCAAGGACGCCGAGTTCATCGAGACCGCGATGCTCGCGCACAAGATGGGGCGCACGATCATCCCGGTCGTGGAGAAGTACACCGAACTCGGGCTGATCCTGGACGCGGCGCAGAAGCTCGGCGTCCGCCCCCAGATCGGCATGCGCGTGAAGCTCGCCACGCGGGGCAGCGGCCGGTGGCAGTCGTCGGGAGGCTTCCGGTCGAAGTTCGGCCTCACGGTCACCGAGATCATGCGCGGCCTGCAGGAGCTGAAGGACCGGGGCATGGAAGACTGCCTCAAGCTGCTGCACTTCCATCTCGGCAGCCAGATCACCAATATCCGCATCGTGAAGGGCGCCCTCAACGAGGGGGCGCGGGTGTACACGGAACTGGCGAAGCTGGGGGCCGGCCTGCGGTACCTCGACGTCGGCGGCGGCCTCGGCGTGGACTACGACGGGTCGCAGACCAACTTCGAGTCGAGCATGAACTACACGCTCCAGGAATACGCCAACGACGTCGTGTACCACATCCAGACCGTGTGCGACGAAGCCGGCGTGCCCCATCCGACCATCATCTCGGAGAGCGGGCGGGCCGTGGTGGCGTATCACAGCGTGCTCGTCTTCAACGTGCTCGGCGTCTCGGGCTTCGGCGACGAGCAGATTCCGACCAGCGGCAATCCCGAATGGGAGCAGCCGGTCCTGGATCTCATCGAGACGTACAACAACGTCAATGCCCGCAACGCTCTCGAAGCCTTCCACGACGCCCAGCAGGCGCTCGACATGGCGCTCAGCCTGTTCAACGGGGGTTACCTGCCGCTCGAGCAGCGGAGCATGGCGGAGAACCTGTATTGGGCCCTGTGCACGAGGCTGAAGCGCCTGGTGCAGGGCCTCGACCAGGTGCCGGAGGATCTGCAGCACCTCGACGAGCAGCTGTCGGACACCTACTTCTGCAACTTCTCCCTGTTCCAGTCGATTCCCGACAGCTGGGCCATCAAGCAGCTCTTTCCGGTGATGCCCATCCATCGGCTCGACGAGAAGCCGAGCAAGCCCGCGGTCCTCGGCGACATCACCTGCGACTCTGACGGCAAGCTCGATCAGTTCATCGATCGCCGGGACGTGAAGAAGACGCTCCCTCTCCATGGGCTCGTCGGCGACCCGTATTACCTGGGCGTGTTCCTGGTCGGCGCCTATCAGGAGATCCTGGGCGACCTCCACAACCTGTTCGGGGACACGCACGCCGTCCACGTCAGCCTCGACGAGCATGGCCACGCGAGGCTCGATGCCCTCGTCAAGGGCGACACCGTCCGCGAGGTGCTGGACTACGTGGAGTTCGATGCCGAGGTCCTGCTCGGGAAGCTCCGGACCGACGTCGAGTCGGCTGTGCGGGCGGGTCGGATCGACTACGAAGGCGCCGGGCAGTTGCTCCGCTTCTACGAAGACGGTCTCTACGGCTACACCTATCTCGAGGGCTGACCGCAGGAGGCCGTCGGACGCGACGGGGCGTGCGTGTCCTCAGCGGCCCGCGTGGCGTCCAGACTCCGCGGGCACGCGAGTCGGGCCACCCGGCGGCGTCACGCTACGGGCGGGCACGCGCGTCCCCGACCAGGCGTAGGCTGCCAGCCCCCCGACCACCAGCAGCAGGCCCACCACGCCCAGGGGGCCGGGCAACACGGCGCCCAGGAACGCCACCTCCCCGCCAAGGCTGAAGACCGTGTACGCCGCCTGGGTGGCGTCCACGACCGCGATGCGATTGGCATCACGCCCGACACTGTTGCGCGCCTGCAGGAAGATGCTCGAGCCCACCACGGTGGCGAGCAGGGCCACGATCGCCGCGCCGGCCACCTGCCCTGAGGACGGCACGGTCGGATGCGGCACCAGGAGCACGAGCCCCCAGTACGGCACGGACCCGAGCGTCATGAGCAGCACCCGCGCCGCGGCATCGGCCGTGACGGCGTCGTCGAGACGGGGAATCCATCCCCGTCCTCCGTTCCGCGCCTCCTGCAGGAGCTGACTGCCGACGGGAAACGCGAAGGCCGCCACCAGGACCGGCAGGACCGCGGAGAGGCGCCCCACGCCCGACTCGTCCCGATGCTCGAGATTCACCAGGACGATGCCGAAGAAGATCAGCCCGAGCAGGGCGAGGCCGTGGAGCCTCACCCGCGCCCCGAACCACCGCAGGACCAGCGGCGTGGCCAGGATCGTCGCCTGCATGGTGCACGCGACCACCCAGCCCGGTGCGAGCGTCGACGCGTAGGCGAGCCCCGTATAGAAGATCCCGTAGCCAACCGATCCGGCCACGACCCAGAACCGCCACTCGCGCCTGAAGGCCTCGAGCACGGCAGGGAGTCGTCCGCGGATGCCGAACCAGGCCCCGAGCATCAGCAGCACCCAGGCGTAGCGCAGGGTGGCCGTCCAGACCCAGTGTCCACCGGCGACACCGATGGCGCGATTGACGATGAAGGTGACGCTGAAACAGGCCGAGGCCAGGAGCCCCAGCAGGACGGCAGTCACGGCAGGTCAGGACACGCGACGACGATGCTGCTCGAAGAACTTCCGGCAGGCCCGCTGAAAGCGCTCGCCCAGGGGACCGGCCACGTCGGGCGCCACCGGGCCGAGACGCGACCACTGGGCCTGCGCGCTGCGAACCTCCTGCTCGGCGGCCCGTGAGCGCACCTGATCCGCTTCGCTCGCCCGGCCGGTGATGGTGTTGGTGGCCAGACGCTCGCGCAGCTGCCGGGCCAGACGCTCGGTCGGGGTGAGATTGACCTCTGCTGCCACGTCTTCACCGCGGGTCAGATCCTCGACACGCGCCAGCAGTTTCTCCATGCGCTTGCGGGTGGTCTCGGGATCGAGGTCGGTGCCGGCGAATGCCGCGGGCCAGCGCACCACGAGCGCGGCGAGTGCGGTCTGGTAGCGCGTGGTCACGTCCTGCAGCGCCGCACGGGGCACCTCCGGGGCCTGCTGCCAGCGCGCACGGGCCTCCTGCGTCGATGCGTACAACCCTTCAGGCGCATCAGTGCCCTCGGCCGCGGAAAGACCCTCGAGCGCCTCGATCACCCCCAGGTGCACCGCCAGCTTGTCCTGCAGGCCGATCTGGTCGCGGAGCTTGTAGCGCTCGAAGAGGCGGTCGCAGGCCGTGCGGAAGCGCTGCCAGACCACCTCGGACTTGGCGCGCCGCACCGGGCCCACGGCCTTCCACTCGCCCTGGAGCTGCTTGACCCGGGCAATGGCCGCCTCCCACTCGGTGGACTCGGCGAGGGTCTCGGCCTCCTCGCAGAGCGCCTCCTTCTTCGCCAGGTTGACCGACCACTCGTCCTTGCGCCGCTTGAGATCCTCGTTCCGCCGCGAGAAGAACCGGTCGCACGCGCCGCGGAAGCGTTCCCAGACCGCCTTCTCGTGCCCCCGACTCACCGGGCCGAGCGTCTTCCACTCCGCCTGCAGCGCCTGGATCTCCGCCGCCGTCCGGACCCAGTCGCGGGACTCGGCCAGCGCCTCGGCACGCGCGCAGAGCGCCTGCTTCCCCGCCAGATTGGCCGTGCGCTCTTCCGCCTGGGCGGCGAAGAAGGCCGCCGTCCGCGTGAACACCTCGTCCTGCGCCAGCTTGAACCGGCGCCACATCGCTTCGCCCTGCGCGCGGGGCGCGAGGGCCACCTGCTTCCAGCGCGCCTGCAGCTCCCGCATCCGCTTGCCGGCGACCTCGAGATCGGGCTCGGCCTGCAGGGCTTCCATGTCCCGGCACAGTTCCTCCTGCACCTGCAGGTTGGCCCAGCGCTGCCAGTCGTCGGCGTCGCGCAGCTCCTGCACGCGCGGCGCCAGCGCCGTCCGTGCGGCCTCGAGGCGCGACTGGATGTCCTGCCGCTCCTGCTTCGAGGGCAGCGGCGCGCGCTCGTCGAGGGCGGTCCGGATATCGCGCAGGGCCTTGTCTCCGGCCTTGAGCGTGATGGTCTCGGCCCCGGCCAGCGTCTCGAGCTGCCGGCACAGCTGCTGGAGGCGGCGGAGGTTGTCCTGTTCCTGGCGCGTCCGGAGCGCCTGGTACTCCTCCTCACGCGCCTCGAGGGCGACGACGGCGCGATCGAGACGTCCGGCGGCCTCCGGATTCGACGCCGCGTACTCGCGCAGCACGTCGGCGTCACGGCGCAACCCGCGCCAGCGGTTCACCACGTCCTCGAGCGGCTGCTCGGAAGCCGCCAGCTGTTCGGCCTCGGTCGCCACCGAATCGAGGCGAGCCACGGCGGCCTCGCCGAGCCTGCGCCGACGCTCCCGCTCTTCATACGCGCGGCAGGCGTCCTGGAAGCGGCGCGTGAGGGAGGCGGCGTACTCGGTCGGCATCGGGGGCAACGCGTCCCACCGGACCTTCAGCTCGGCGATGGCATCCTCGGACCCCGGCCCGGCAAGCTGTTCGATGTCCCTGGTGATCGCCACGCGGTCGGCCTGGGCGATGGCCATGGCCCGGGCGCGCTCCCCTTCCGCCGCCTGCTCGCGCTCACGCTCGGCCACGGCCTCGCGCACCGCATCGCCCGCTGTCTCGAACTGCCGGACCAGATCGCCGTCGATCTCGACATCGGCATTGAGTTCCGCCCACGCCAGGCGAACCTCCGACAAACCGGCCGCGGCCTCGACGGGATCGGCCATGGCCACCAGCGCCTCGGCACGCACGACGAGGTCACTCGCGCGCGCGCGGTCGGCCTCAGGCATCGATGCCGGAGCGTCGGGCACGACCTCCTTGGCGGCATCCTCGATGGCCCGGACACGGACACGCGCGCGACGCGCCGCCACCTTGTTCCTGGCGCGCTGCGAAATCGAGAGGACCTGTTCCTGATCCTCCACGCGCTCGAGGGCGGCCACCGCCACGTCGGTGTGCTCGGACTTGGCCGCTACGGCCACGATGGTCTCCGGATCGCTGACCCGCGCCAGGGCGCGCAGACGCGTGGCGCCGTCGAGAGCGTGCCGGCTCACCGCGCCGAGGGCCTTCTGGTCGTCCAGCAGGTCCACGACGGCGGCGCGGACCTCCGCGGTCGCACCGTCCCTCGCGATGGCCACGACCTCGCGGGACCGGCCGATCGCCAGCAGGCGACGCACGATGTCCCCGATGCGCTCCGCATCGGTCGACTCGGCCCCGAGTCCCGCCAGGCCACGGACGGCTTCCGCGCGCACGTCCTCATCCGGATCGGTGCCGGCGATCTCGCCAAGGAGTGTGACATCGTCCAGCCGGCTCACCGCCGCACGGCGGACCCTGGCCTCCCGATCGTCTCGAGCCAGCGCGCGAAGGACGTCCAGGTCGTCGGGGCCGAGTTCGTAGATGGCGGCGGCCCGCACGGCAGGATCACTGTGCTTCCAACGCGGCTGGGGGCGGAGTTTCTCGAGGATGCTCATCGGGGCTCGTGCTCTCGGGGACCTGGAACGGACGCGTGGACGCCCTAGTCTACACTGCCCGTTTGACTGCGGATCCAGCCGGGTCTCCCCGGCCGACGGACCGTCCGCACAGGGCCGGGGTCACCGCCCGGCCTCGCTCCCGGCGTGTGGTTCCACCCGGGTGGGCGCCCGCCACGCGGCCCGTCCGACGTGCGAAGGGCCGGCACACGGGCCGGCCCTCCCTGGTCGCGCACGCCCCACACGGGCTGGGCGTTACTTGACGAACAGCATCTCCCGGTAGGTCGGCATCGGCCACACTTCGTGCGGCGTCAGGAGCTCGAGCTGGTCGCCCGTCAGCCGCAGCTTCTCCATGGCCGGGACCACCTTGTCCCGCATGTGGGCCGCATGCTTCTCGGCAGACGACCCGGCATGCTCCAGCAACGTCGTCAGGGCGTCGGTCTGTGTCCGGAACTGGTCCACCAGCTTGGCGTAGGTTCCCAGCAGCTTCTTCCCCTGCACCGACGTCGCCCCGGCCGCCTTCACCGCCGAGACGCTCGCCGCGATCTGCCGCTGATACTCGAGGGCCGCAGGCAGGATGTACCGGTTGGCCATGAGGACCATCAGCTGTCCCTCGATGTTCAGCGTCTTGTTGTACGCCTCGAGGTACACCTCGTAGCGCGCGTGCAGCTCGCGGCCGCTCATCACCTTGTGCCGCTCGAGCAGCTTGATGGCCTCGGTGGTCACCAGCTGCGGCAGGGCATCGACGGTGTTCTTGAGATTGAGCAGGCCGCGCTTGCCCGCCTCCTTCTCCCACTCCTTCGAATAGCCGTTGCCGTTGAACACGATGCGCTTGTGCTCCCGCACGAGCTTGGTGAGGAGCTTGGCCACCGCCTTCAGGACATCCTGGCCGCCCTTGACGGCCTTTTCGAGCTCGTCGGCGATGGACTCCAGCGCGTCGGCGACGGCCACGTTCAGGACGGTATTCGGCCACGCGATGTTCTGGCCCGACGACACGGCCCGGAATTCGAACTTGTTGCCGGTGAAGGCGAACGGGCTGGTCCGGTTGCGGTCGCCCGCGTCCCTCGGCAGGCGTGGCAGCGCGCTCACGCCGACGTCGAGGTGTCCGCCCTGCCGGGTCGACTTGGCCGCGCCGGCCTCGATCTGCTCGAGGATGTCGGTGAGCTGGTCGCCCAGGAAGATCGACAGGATGGCGGGAGGCGCCTCGTTCGCGCCCAGCCGGTGATCGTTACCCGCGCTGGCGATGCTCGCGCGCAGGAGCCCCTGGCAGCGGTCCACGGCACGCAGCACGGCGACGCAGAACACCAGGAACTGCATGTTGTCGTGCGGGTTGTCGCCGGGGTTCAGCAGGTTGTTGCCGAACTCGTCGGCCATCGACCAGTTGTTGTGCTTGCCCGACCCGTTGACGCCGGCGAAGGGCTTCTCGTGCAGCAGGCACACCAGCCCGTACTTGGGGGCGATGCGCTTGAGGAACTCCATCGTCATCATCTGGTGATCGACGGCGACGTTGGCCTGCTCGAAGATGGGGGCCACCTCGTATTGACTGGGCGCCACCTCGTTGTGGCGGGTCTTGATGGGCACGCCCACCTTGTACAACTCGGTCTCGGCCTCGGCCATGAATGCCAGCACCCGCTCCGGGATGGAGCCGAAGTACTGGTCCTCCATCTCCTGGCCCTTCGGCGGCTTCGCCCCGAAGAGCGTCCGGCCGGCATTGATCAGATCGGGGCGCGCGTAGAAGAAGTTCTGGTCGATCAGGAAGTACTCCTGCTCGGGTCCGCACGTCGTCGTGACACGTTCGGCGGTCGAGCCGAACAGCTGCAGCACGCGGACGGCCTGCGTGGACAGCGCCTCGATGGACCGCAGGAGCGGCGTCTTCTTGTCGAGCGCCTCACCCGTCCAGCTGACGAAAGCGGTCGGAATGACGAGCGTGACGTTGTTGCCGTTCACGTGGAGCCAGGGAGGATTGGTCGGGTCCCACGCCGTGTAGCCGCGTGCCTCGAAGGTGGAGCGCATGCCACCGGACGGGAAGCTCGACGCGTCGGGTTCGCCCTTGACGAGTTCCTTCCCGCTGAACTCCGCGACCGCCCGGCCATCGCTCGACGGGGCGAGGAAGGAGTCGTGCTTCTCGGCGGTGATGCCGGTCATCGGCTGGAACCAGTGGGTGTAGTGCGTGGCGCCGTGTTCCACGGCCCAGTCCTTGAGGGCGCTGGCCACGGCGTCCGCCGTGGAGAGCTCCAGGGGAACGCCCCGCGTGATCGTGGCGCGCAGGGCGCGATAGGCGGGCTTCGGCAGCCGCGCCTGCTGGACCTTGTCGTTGAAGACGAGGCTGCCGAACAGCTCGGCCATGTTCGGCAACGGCGCGACGCGCCCCTCGGACTTCGACCAGTCCCGAATGCTCTTGACGGCTTCTGTGAGTGCGGCGGATCCCATCGTGAAGGCTGTCCTTTCGTGAGGAAGTGACACGGCCCGTGCCAACTTCGTGGAGATTATGCACGATTCACGCTTCACCTTGCAATCTGATGGCCATGTTGCGGCCTAAGACCCGCATTATTCTGCATGGTGTCATTCCAGCAGTGCATGGGTTGCACAGATTGATGAGCACCACGCACCGATCGGCCGGGATCGTCCGGGCGCAACCGGCCCGGCCGTGCATGGGCTGCAGCGGAGACTGACACGCGATTGACAGCATCGTATCCATGCATATAGATTCATTGATATCGTGCAGACCGCTTCCAGCCTGTTCCGCCTGCTCGGCGACCCGACCCGCCTCCGCCTGCTGCGCGTCCTGGCTGCCGACCGCTTCAATGTGAGCGAGCTGACGGGAATCCTGGCGGTGGCGCAGTCGGGCGTGTCACGGCACCTGGGAC
>JABFRY010000130.1 GCA_013140955.1 Acidobacteriota bacterium | reverse complement strand
TTCTCGGCCTTGCTGCCGGGGTCCATTCCCACCACCACGCCGGTGGTCTTGCGGCTCACCGATGACGTGACCCGCGCCCCCAGGGCCTCGAGGGCTGCCGTGGCCTCCTCGCGCGACATCGCCGCCAGGGTACCCGTGACCACGTAGGCCCTCCCGGCCAGCGGCAAAGGTCCGGCCGGGCGCGACGTGGCTGGCGCGTCGAGGCGGACACCGGCATGCCGCAGGCGCCCGACGAGGGCCCGGTTGTGGGGCTCGTCGGCCCAGCTTCGGATCGAGGCGGCCAGGACCGGCCCGACCTCGGGGGTGGACTGGAGCTGTTCGACCGTGGCATCCAGGATCGCGTCGAGGGACGGGAAGGCCCGGGCGAGCACCTGCGCGCCACGCTCGCCGACATGCCGGATGCCCAGCCCGAACACCACACGCCACAGCTCGTTCTCGCGGCTTCGCGCGATCTGCGCGACGACCTTGGCCGCGGTCTTCTCGCCCACGCGCCGCTGGATCACCCGCCCGTCCTCCCGCACCGTCGTGCTGGTGAGGTCTGCCAGCGCCGGGACGTCCAGATCGTACAGCCCGGCGAAATCGGTGACCAGGCCGGCCGCGATGAGCGCCGCAATCAGCGACTCGCCCAGACCATCGATGTTCATCGCCGCCCGCGACACGAAGTGTTCGAGGCCGCGCTGCAGACGGGCCGGGCACGACATGTTCTCGCACCGCCACACCGCCTCGCCCTCCGCGCGGTGCAGCGGCGCCTGGCAGCGCGGGCAGTCGGTGGGCATGCGCCAGGGGCTCGTCCCGTCGGGTCGGCGCCCCGGCACGGGTCCGACGACGCGCGGGATGACGTCGCCGGCCTTCTCGACGAACACCCAGTCGCCCTCCCGGATGTCCTTGCGGGCGATGTCGTCGGCGTTGTGCAAGGTGGCCATCGAGATCGTCGATCCGGCCACCGTCACCGGCTCCAGCACCGCGAAGGGCGTCACCGCACCGGTGCGGCCCACGTTGACCGCGATCTGCCGCAGGCGGGTCGTGCGCTGTTCCGCGGGAAACTTGAAGGCCACGGCCCAGCGCGGGAACTTCGAGGTATGCCCCAGGCGTTCCCGCTGCGACAGGTCGTCCACCTTGACGACCACGCCGTCGGTCTCGAAATCCAGGCGGTGACGGGCCTCCGCCCATTCGTCGCAGAAGGCCACGACGTCGTCGATCGCCGGCAGCAGGCGCGCGTGGGACTCGACCGGCAGTCCCCACGACCGCAACTGCGCGAGCACAGCCGCGTGCGAAGACACGCCGGGTAGTCCGATGCACTGGTAGAAGAAGGCGCCGAGGCCACGACGGGACACGAGCGAGGGGTCGAGCGTACGGATCGTGCCTGCCGCGGCATTGCGCGGGTTGGCGAAGGGTGGCTCGCCCGCGGCCTCGCGTTCGGCGTTCAGCCGCTCGAAGCTGCGGCGCGGAAGGTACACCTCACCCCGCACCTCGAGCAATCCCGGCGGGTCGCCGGTGAGGCGCAGGGGCACGGCGCGAATCGTCCGCACGTTCACCGTCACGTCTTCGCCACGCGCCCCGTCGCCCCGGGTCGCCGCCCGCACCAGCCGGCCGTCCTCGTAGGTGAGCGCCATGCTCAACCCGTCGATCTTGAGCTCGGCCACGTACGCCACGTCCCCCACGACCGCCGCCCCGTCGCCCCCGGCCAGCCCGCGGCGCACGCGCTCGTCGAACGCCCGCAGATCCTGTTCGGAGTACGCGTTGTCGAGGCTGAGCATGGGCTCCGCGTGCGACACGGTGGCGAAGCCGTCCGCCACGCGGCCGCCGACACGCTGGGTGGGCGAATCCGAGGTGAGGAGCTCGGGGTGCCGCGTCTCGATCGCGCGCAACTCCGCCATGAGCGCGTCGAACTCCACGTCCGCCACTTCGGGTGCCTGGAGCTGGTAGTAGCGCTCCTCGTGATGGCGAATGAGACGGCGGAGCTCTTCGGCCCGGAGGGCCGGCGGCACGTCCATGGTGGATTATGCCCTGCAGCGCGACGCGGGTCGCGTCAGCGATCCCGCGACAGGACGTAGTCGGGCAGGGCCATCAGCGCGTCGCGCTCCCCGCCCGGGGGGAACACGCACAGGGCCTGCTTGGCGTGCTCCACGAACTCGACGGCGGTCCGGTAGGCGTAGTCGATCGACTGGTGCTGAGCGAGCAGCGCCCGGATCTCGCGCCACTCGTCGATGGAGGCCTGCCGGTCGTCCACGATCTTGCGCACGAGCCGGGCGGCCCGCTCGTCGCCGGTGTCGAGCAGGTGGATGATCGGCAGGGTCATCTTGCCCTCGCACAGATCGCCCCCGACGGGCTTGCCCAGGGCCACTTCCTCGCCCGTGAAGTCCAGCAGGTCGTCCACCAGCTGAAAGGCCATGCCGATGTTGTAGCCGTACTCCCAGAGACCATCCTGCTGCTCGGCGGTCGCCGTGCCCAGCATCCCCCCGATCTTGGCGCAGCCGGCGAACAGGTAGGCCGTCTTGCGGCGGATGATGTCGAAGTGCTCCTGCTCGGAGAGCTCGACGACGCCGTTCTTGGTGAGCTGGTAGAGCTCGCCCTCGATCATGCGGAGCGTCACCTCGCACAGGAGGCGGATGACGTCGAGGCGATCCTGGGTGAGGGCGAGCGACATCGACTTGATGTACAGGAAGTCGCCGAGCAGCACCGTGATGTCGTTGCCCCACCGCGAGTGCACGGCCTGTCGGCCGCGCCGCAGCTCGCTCTCGTCGATGATGTCGTCGTGCACGAGCGTCGCCGTGTGCACGAACTCGACGACGGAGGCGTACAGCACCGCGCGCTCGCCGGAGTATCCGCTCATCCTGGCCGCCATGAGCAGCACCGCCGGCCGGATCCGCTTGCCGCCGCTGTTCTGGATGTAGTTGCCGATCGTGGGGATCAGCTCGACCTGCGACTGCACGTGCTGCGCGAACTCGCGCTCGACCCGTTGGAGGTCTTCGCGGATCGGCTCGAACATCAGCGCGAGGGCAGCGGCGGACGGTTTGTGCGCGGCAGGATTCAAGCTGGTCAATCTCACCACATCCCCAAGCGGGGTGTCAACGAAAGTGGCGCGCCAACCCGTGATTCCAGTTGCAGTTACGGGACGAACAGGCGCGTGAAATTATGCGACGCGGCCGCGCAGAC
>JABFRY010000330.1 GCA_013140955.1 Acidobacteriota bacterium | reverse complement strand
TGGTCGACCCCTCGCGAGAGGACGCCCCCGCGCGGGTCGCGTGGCTGCGCGCCCGTGGCATCCGCATGCTCTGCCTGTTCCCCGCCATGCACCACGTGGGGCTCGATGACCCGCGCACGCATGCCGTGGTGGAGGCGGCGGCCGCCACGCCCGGCATGGTGGTGTTCGTCCACTGCGGTGTGCTGTCGGTGGGCGTGCGCCGGAAGCTCGGGCTCGCCAGCCGGTTCGACCTGCGGCTGGGCGATCCGCTCGCCGTGCACCGCCTGGCGCTCACGTTCCCCCAGGTGCCGTTCCTGGTGCCGCACTTCGGCGCCGGGCGGCTGCAGGAGGCGTTGATGCTCGCCGACACGTGCTCGAACGTGTACCTGGACACGTCGAGTTCGAACAGCTGGATGCGCTACTGGCCGGGGCTCACGCTCGAGGACGTGTTTCGCGCGGCGTTGAGCGTCGCGGGGCCGGGGCGGCTGGTCTTCGGCACCGACTCTTCGTTCTTTCCACGAGGCTGGCAGCAGCCGGTGTATGCACGCCAGGCGGAGGCGATGCGCGCGGCCGGCATTGGTGAACTCGATGCCGAGCGAATCCTCGCCGGGAATTTCGATACGCTGTTCGGGCCGGTAGGCGTTCCTTGAGCACTGCCGGCGCCCGCAGGAGCGGCCGGCGTGTCGGTGCCATGCGCAGGCGCTCGGGCAGGCGCCTGTCGCATGCCTCTCAGCGAGCTCTCGCGAGCTCCTCGTCGATGATGCGGCTGAAGACCTCGTAGGGCTGGGCACCCGCAACGGTCCGCCCGTTGATGAACAGCGTCGGGGTCGAGGTGATCCCCAGGCGCGCACCCTCTCCGAGGCCCGCGCGCACGCGCTCGGCATGCCGCGACGAATCGAGGCACTCGTCGAACCGGCGCGTGTCCAGGCCCAGGCCGGCGGCATGCCGCTTCAGGTCGGCATCGGTCAACGCCTGCTGGTTCTCGAACAGCCGATCGTGGTACTCCCAGTACTTGTCCTGCTCGTCGGCGCACCACCCGGCTTCAGACGCCTTGAACGCCTGCGGATGGATCTGCGTGAGCGGGAAGTCCTTCCACACGATGCGGATGCGATCGCCGTACGTCTCGCGAAGCTGCTTCAGCGTCGGCGCCACCCGCGCACAGAACGGACACTGGAAATCCGAGTACTCGACGATCGTGACCGGCGCGCTGGCCGGCCCCAGAACCGGGTCCGTGTCGGCAATCTGCACGGGCCGCCGCGGCGGCTCGAGCAGGACGCTGATGGAGGGATCGGCCGCGCGCAGCTCGGCGATGAGGCGGTTGCGGGCCTCCTCGACGGCGCGCTCCTCGAGGAACTGCCGGATGGCGCCGGACATCGCCTCGAGGGGCCGGCCCTGCATCTGGCCGCGGTTCTCCGCGTAGAAGGCCGCCACGGCATTGTCGGTTACCGGGGTGAGCCGCGCCTGGGTCTCGGCCTCGAGATACTCGGGCACCGGCGTGCCCTTGGCGGCAGCCGCCTTCTCGAGCACGAGGTTCGCGATGATGTCGTCGAGCGCGGCCCGCCGTCCTTCGTAGAGCAGATCGGTGGCCTGCGCGTGCTGCGTCGGATCCAGTTCGCGCCAGCGGTCGTCCAGCTGCTGGATCGTGAAGGTCCGGTCACCGACGCGTCCGCCGACTTCGGAGGGGTTCTGTGCCGACGCCGTTTCCTGCACGCCTGGCGTGCAGGCCAGCAGGAGCACGGCGGCCCCGGCCGTGAATGAGAACTTGGCCATGCCGGGGATCATACCTGCGAGGGCGATTCTGGTCATCTCGTGCGACACCTTGCTGCCGGACCTCGCGCTGCCGGGCCTCAGTGGCCGGCCGTACAGCCACGCGCCTCCCGGCGTCCGTTGCGCTCGCCGTGCCTCACGGCAGGAAAGCCCCGCCGTGCTTCACGGCAAGAACGCTCTGATCCCGATGCGGAACGTCCGAGGCCATCCGATGGTACGCACCGGGGTGCGTCCGACGTCGTAATCGGCATCGAGCAGGTTCTCCACAGCCAGGGTCACCTGCAGGCCGCGCCCCAGGTCCTGGCTGAGCGACGCGTCCACGACCCCGAATCCCTCGAGCTCGAACGCGTTGCGGTCGTCATCGAACTGCGTCCCGAACACCCGGGCCTGCACGGACCCGGTGAGCCCCACCGGGTCCACGTAGGTGAACTGCCCGCCCAGCTGGAAGGTGGGCACCTGTGGCACGCGGTTGCCCTCGAGATCGGGTTGAGCCGGTGCGTTGGTGAACGTGGACCGGGTCACGCCCACCAGCGCACCGAAGGTCACCCGTGACGCCGGCCGCACGTCGAACTCGAGCTCCATGCCGGTTGCGCGGACGGTATCGGTGTTCTGCCGCTGGCGTGTGATGAGGGCGGGCGTGGTCGAGATGGTCACGTTGGTGATGGCATCGTCCAGCTGGTTCCAGAAGGCGGTCAGCCGGGCGGAGGTCACGCCGCGGGCCACGAGCAACCCTCCCTCGAAGCCGGTGAGGCGTTCCGGATCGAGCTGATTGTTCGCGTTGGTCAGGATGTTGCCGACACGGAAGCCGCGGTGCAGCTCGTTGAGGGTCGGCGTGCGATACGCGCGGTACACCGCCGCGTGCGCCGAGACGTCGTCGGTCAACCGCAGTTCGGCAGAGGCGCGTGGGCTGAAGAAGTTCGCCGCATGATCGTCGGCTGTGGCATCGAGCGGGTTCGACCGCCAGAAATCGCCTCGGCCGCCGAGCACGATGGTGAGGGCGTCGGCGGGCGACAGGCTCACGCGGCCGAAGACGGCGCTGTTGAATTCGACGCCGCCGCCGAAGAACGGTCCGGTGCGGACTCCGGCGGGAGTCCGGCCGAACTCCTCGATCTCGGCACGGGTACGACGCCCGTCGGCTCCGACCAGCACCACGGCATCGCCCCAGGCCCTCGTCCACTGGCCGGACGCGTTCGAAAACGTGCTGGGCGTGGTCTGTTCCCGGGTGAGGTTCTCGGTCTGGCGGTTCGTCGCGATGGCGGAGAACGTCTGGAAATACTCCTGCCGCCCTCCCCCGGCACGCACGAGCCATGCTCCCCCGGCCGCCGTGCCTCCAGACTCCCCGGACAGCTGCTTCCAGTTGGTCGTATTCACCTGCAACGGGGTCCCGTTGTCGCGATCCTCGTCGTACAGGCTCACGCG
>JABFRY010000286.1 GCA_013140955.1 Acidobacteriota bacterium | reverse complement strand
GTTCCAGGCCTTCGGACACCAGCTGGGTGTCGGTGGCGACGGGGCGCTGCTGCCCGCGTCGCTCACGGGCCCGATTGTCGTGTACCGGGTGCGCTGACCCGCCGCGCGAGTCGGCGCGCCGCGTCCCGGCGGGGGCCGCGCCGCGTCTCAGAAGATGGCCAGCGGGTTCACCGGCGCGCCCGTTGCGCCTCGGGGTGCCGCAGGCGCGACGACCAGCAGGAACGCCCAGCGCTGCAGGCGGGCGCTCGTCTCGGCCAGCGCGCCCAGTTCGGCGTTGTCGAGCAGGGGCACACCGAGCGCGGACAGCGACAGCTGGTGATCGGCATTCGGGCCATCCGAGCCAATCAGCGCCACGTCACGCGCCTTGAACCACGGCATCATGCTCAGGTCGAAGCCGGCGCCGATGTCGGGGCTGCCGCCGGTGAGCCCGGTGTAGAGGAGCACGGCATCGCCAGGGCCGACGGTCACGCCGGTCTGCTGCTCCCAGGCATCCATGTCCGCGGGCGTGAAGCGCTCGCCACGCTCGAGCGCGCGCCCACGCAGGCGCGGGAAGTCCACGAGCACGCCTCGCGCCACGATGCCCGCGCCGAGCGCGGCAACGTCCATCTTCGCGCAGCCGCGCTCCGGGTCCACGTTCCCCTCCACGGGCAAGTCGTTGTAGTAGCGTCCGTCGTAGCTGTCGTGGCACAGCGCGTCGAGGTGCGTCAGCAGCGCGCCGTGCACCGCGTACTCCTGCACGTCGCTCGAAAAGCCTGCATACCGGCTGTCGGGCGCAAACCGTCGCAGGCGCATCTCGTAGAACGGCGTGCCGTCGGGCAGGCCGTCGGCGGCGATGGCCGCCGACTTGTCCGTCAGCGTAATCGGTCGCATCAACGACACCACCGTGCCCGTGCCCGCCAGCGCCAGCGCGGCCTGCCGTGTCTGGTCGGTGAGCAGGTTCGTCGCACCGCGCTCGTCGTCGGCGCCCCAGCGCCCGGCGTTGGTCAGCGTGCGCATCCACTCGTCCTTCTCGGGCGACGGCCGGTTGGCGGGGGGGAGGGCCTCGGCGGGCTGCGCCGGCTCGGCCGGCGGCGGCGTGGCAGCTGGCCCAACGCATCCCAGCAGGCAGAGCAGCGCGCCCCCGAACACCACGCGGAACGCCGGATACATGAGCCTCATCATGCGGGGCATTCTACGCTCTCGCGTGGAAGAGAGCCTCCGTGGCGGGCCAGCGGTCCGCATGGGGTGGGTCGTTCTCCATTCGCGATACCCTACGCCCCATGTCCGAGCGCTACGACGCCATCGTCATCGGCACCGGCCAGGCCGGGCCGTCTCTGGCCGCGAAGCTGGCCGCCGCCGGCCGGCGCACCGCCGTGATCGAGCGCCACCATTTCGGCGGCACCTGCGTGAACACCGGCTGCACGCCGACGAAGGCCATGGTGGCCAGCGCCCGCGCCATCCACCTGGCGCGCCGTGGTGCGGAGTTCGGCTTCCGCGTGTCCGGTCCGGTCACGGCCGACATGGCGAGGATTCGGGCGCGGAAGGACGAGGTGCTGGGCCCGTCCAAGGCAGGCGTCGAGTCGTGGATGAAGAGCCTGGACGGTGTGACCGTGTACGAGGGGCACGCGCGGTTCGTGGGGCCGCGCACGGTGAGCGTCAACGACGGGCAGTTGGAGGCCGAGCAGGTCTTCATCAACGTCGGTGGACGCGCGGTCGTGCCCGACCTGTCGCAGGGCGAGCCGGTGCCCGTGCTGACCAACACGAGCATCCTCGAGCTCGACGACGTGCCACGGCACCTGGTCGTGGTGGGCGGCAGCTACATCGGTCTCGAGTTCGCACAGATGTTTCGCCGCTTCGGGAGCGAGGTGACCGTCATCGAACGCGGGCCTCGCCTCATGCCCCGTGAAGACGAGGACGTATCGGCCGGCGTGCAGACGGTGCTCGAGGCCGAAGGCGTGCGCTTCCGTCTGTCGGCCAGCTGCATCTCCCTGCGGCAGACAGCGCACGGCGTGAGCGCGGGTGTGGACTGCACCAGCGGGGCACCGGAGGTCGAGGGCAGCCACGTGCTCCTGGCGGTGGGCCGCCGGCCCAACACTGACGATCTCGGCCTCGACGTCGCCGGCGTGGCGACCGACGAGCGCGGCTTCATCGTGGTGGACGACACCTGCCGGACCAGCGCGGACGGCGTATGGGCGATGGGCGACTGCAACGGCCGCGGCGCGTTCACGCACACTGCGTACAACGACTTCGAGATCGTCGCGGCCGATGTGCTTGGCGAGACGCCGCGCCGCATTGCGGACCGCATTGCCTGCTATGCGCTCTACACCGACCCGCCCGTGGGCCGCATCGGGATGACGCTGGCCGAGGCACGTGCGTCGGGCCGGCGCATCCTGGTGGCCGAACGCCCCATGACGAAGGTCAGCCGCGCGCGGGAGATGGGCGAGACCCACGGCTTCATGCGCGCGCTCATCGATGCCGACACGGAACGCATCCTCGGCGCGGTCGTCTTCGGCGTGGGCGGCGACGAGGTCGCGCACAGCCTGCTGGACGTGATGTACGCCGACGCCCCGTACACGACCATCGCGCGTGCCGTGCACATTCATCCCACGGTCAGCGAACTCGTCCCGACGATGCTGCAGGAGCTGCGGCCGCTGTGAGCCCGCCAGGCAGCGGCGTCGTCGCGCTCACCGCTTCTTGCTGGCGGCTCGGACGCGGCCGGCGCTCATGGGCACGATCGTCTCGCCCCGCGCCAGCATCGCCACGAGCGCCGCGATCTTCCGCGCACGGCCCTCTGGCGTCTTCATGGCGGTGGTCCGGAACGCGAGCGCGAACAGGTTCTGCCGGCTGAGCGTGGCGAAGGTCCTCCGCGCGCGGGGGCTCTTCATGATGGCTGCCCGCAGATCCTCGGGCACCGTGTCGTGACTCGCGGTCCGCATGGGCGCGTACGCGGCGTCCCAGCGGCCGTCGGCCTTCGCGGCATCGATCTGCGCCTGCCCATGGGGCGTCATCCGCCCTGCCGCCACCAGCCGCCCCACGTGGTCGCGATTCACCTGGCTCCAGACGCTCTTCGCCCTGCGGGGCGTGAACCGCTGCAGGAACGAGTCGGCGTCGAACGCCTTGCGCAGCCCGTCGATCCAGCCCCAGCAGAGCGCCACATCGAGCGCCTCACCGTAGGTGACCGTGGGCA
>JABFRY010000049.1 GCA_013140955.1 Acidobacteriota bacterium | reverse complement strand
GGTGAAAGACCTGGCCGGCCGCGCAGGCGGCACGTCGTCGGCCAGCGAGCGCGATCGCCTGGCCACGTGCCTGCGGGCCGCGTCGTCGCTCCTGCGCGATCTGAGCGTCGTCGGTGCGAGCGCGGGGTCGGCGCTGCTGGCCAACGCCGACATGGAGCACGACCTGGCCGCGATGGTGCCGGCCTGGGACGGCGAGCGGACACGACGGGCCTATGCCGCGGTCGATCGAGCCCTGGCCGCGCTCGAGCGCAATGCCAGCCCGAAGGTCGTGGCCGACTGGCTGGTGCTGCAGCTCTAGGCCTGCTCCCTGCTGCGGGGCGGATGTCATCCGCGGGTGCCTGCCGCGGGACGGATGTCATCCGCCGATGTCTCTGCGGGGCGGATGTCATCCGCCCCGTGCGCGTGTCATGATTCCCGGATGACGCCACGCGTGGCCATCACGGTGGGCGACCCGGCCGGCATCGGTCCGGAGATCGCCCGGAAGGCGGCCACCGATCCCCTCGTGCTCGCGGTCTGCCGCCCGGTGATTTACGGGCCGGACGACCTGCCGGCGGTGACTCCGGGCGTCGTGTCGGCCGAGTCGGGTCGCGCGGCCTACGACGTCATCTGCCGGGCGGTGGCCGACGCGGTGGCCGGCACGGTGGACGCGGTCGCCACCGCGCCGGTCAGCAAGGTCGCGTTCGCGAAGGCGGGCCTTCCCTGGAAGGGACACACGGACCTGCTGGCCCACCTCACCGGCGCGCCCCGCGTGGCGATGCTCTTCTGGTCCGATCCCCTGAAGGTCGTGCTGGCGACGGTCCACCTGCCGCTGGCCGAGGTGCCGGCGGCCATCACCACCGCCCGCCTGGCGGATGTCTTCGAGCTGGTGGCGTCGGACCTTCCGCGCTTCGGGCTGCAACGGCCGCGCGTGGCGCTGGCCGGTCTCAATCCGCACGCCGGCGAAGACGGCGTCCTCGGCGACGAGGAACTCCGCGTCCTGCGCCCGGCGGTGATCGCCGCCCGCGCCGCGGGCCTCGACGTGTCCGGTCCCTTCCCGGCCGACACGCTCTTCGTGAGGGCCATGCGCGGCGAGTTCGACGTGGTCGTGGCCTGCTATCACGACCAGGGGCTGGTGCCGGTCAAGCTCGTGGCCTTCGGCCGCGCGGTGAACGTCACGCTGGGGCTGCCGATCATCCGGACGTCGGTGGACCACGGGACGGCCTTCGACATCGCCGGGCGCGACGTGGCCGACGCGTCAAGCATGATCGAGGCTGTCCGGCTGGCCGCCGCGCTGGCCCTGGCCCGGCAGGCAGAGGGTGAGGCCCGAGGCGCAGGGGCCGTCCGGTGAGTGCGTCGTTCCCATCGAGACCCCGCGCCGCGGCGATGGCGGCGGTCGCCGTCGCCCTCTTCTTCTTCAACTGGCTCTTCCGCTTCAACGACCCGGGCGGAAGCTTTGCCGGTCTCACCGACGACCACTTCTTCTACCTGGTGCGCGGGTGGCAGATCCTGTTCGGAGAGCTGCCCGTACGCGACTTCGTGGATCACGGGGCGCCGCTCTTCTACTACGTCGGGGCCGCCGTGCAGTGGCTGGGCGGCCGCGGCACGCTCTCGGAACTGGTCTTCACCGTCACCGTGCTGTCGGCATGCGTGTCGGCCACGTTCCTGCTCGCCACGCGCGTCTCCGGCTCGATCGTCATCGCGCTGGTGGCGGTGGCGTTCCAGGTGCTGCTCGAGCCGCGCTTCTACAACTACCCGAAGATCCTCGTCTACGTCGCCGCGATTCCGGCGATCTGGGCGGTGATCGACCGGCCTACCACGTGGCGGCTGGCGCTCGTCGCGCTCGTGACCGCCGTGGGGTTCCTGTTCCGGCACGACCACGCGGCGTTCGTGGGCGTGGGCATGGCCGTGGCGCTGGCCAGCCTGACCGGGGTGCCCTGGGGGACGCGCGTGCGCCACGCCCTCGTGTACGGCGTGCTGGTGCTCGCGATGCTGGCTCCCTACCTGGCCTTCATCGAGGTCAACGGCGGCTTCGTGTCGTACCTGCGCGAGGGCTCGGAGTGGGCGGCCCACGACCGGGCGCGCGCGCCCGTCATCTGGCCTGGACTGTTCGACAATCCCGACGGGGTGTCCGACGCCGCGGTGGACGGTGTGGGGCCGGGGCGTCTCGTCGCCGTGCTGCGCGACAACCGGATCGCGTGGCTCTACTATCTGGAACTGATCCTGCCCGCGCTGGCGCTCGGCGTGCTGGCCCTCGCCAGGGACGGGTTCCGTCCGGGGTGGCCGAGGGCCGTCCCCAAGATGCTGGTCGTGTGCGTGCTGGGACTCGTCCTGAACGCGGGGTTCCTGCGCAGTCCTCTCGCCGCGCGCCTGGCGGACCCCTCGGTGCCGCACGTGTTGCTGCTGGCCTGGATGCTGGCCGCGGCCTGGGCGCTCCTCGTCGGCCGCGCACGCGGTCTGCGGCCGCTGGTGGACCGGCACGTGCGGGTGGCGACCGCCGGGGTGGTGGCGGCCGTGGCGGCCGTGGGACTCGTGTCGACCGCCACCCTGTCGCACGACCTGTACGACCGCCTCGACAACTCCACGCTGCTCGAAGGCGTGCCGAAGGCGTTCGACCGGGGCTCGTTCATGTGGAGCCGCTACGCGGACACCTGGCCGATCGAGAAGTGGGTGGAGCCCGGCACGCCGCACATTCTCGACCTGGCGGTGTATCTGCGCGACTGCACCGTGCCGACCGACCGCATCTTCATGCAGCACTACCTTCCGCAGGTATTGGCGCTGTCGGAGCGCGCCTTTGCCGGCGGACACGCCGACCTGCGTCCCGGGTTCTTCGGCAGCGAGGAGGCGCAGCAGCTCACCGTGGCGCGCCTCGCGCGCCAGTCGGTGCCGGTCGTCCTGCTGGCGAGCGGCCAGGACCTCGAGAACTTCCGCAAGGAACTGCCGATCGTCACCGCCTGGTTCGACGAGCACTATCACCTGGAAGGGGAGCGGTCCATCGATGGCCGGTTCGAGGTGACATTGCTCGCAGCCAACGACCGCCGCCCCATTCGTCGCGATCCCCGGTTCGACTGGCCCTGCTACCGCTGAACCGTGCACACCGCTGTGCTGGCTGGCGCCGTCACGCCGCCATGGCGCCGGCCGCCGGGGGGGGGCGGCCGCCCCGGCAGGTATTCGCCCCGGCGCGCCCCGGGGAGGTAAACG
>JABFRY010000030.1 GCA_013140955.1 Acidobacteriota bacterium | reverse complement strand
CTCCGCAGGCGCCTCGACGCCCGTCCCACCTGGGACGAGGCGACACTCGGGCTCCCGGCAGGCACGCCCGCACCGGTGTTCGTGTTGCCCAGGCTCGAGGGCGATCAGGCCTCGCTGGCCGACCTCACCGGCCTGGGGCGCCCGGTACTCCTGGTCTTCTCCGACGCCGCCTGCTCGGCGTGCAACCAGCTGTGGCCCGACATCGAGCGCTGGCAGCGCGATCACGCGTCGGCGCTGACCATCGCGGTGCTGGCCGGGGGCAACCCCATCGTGCTCGAAGGCAAGCTCTTCGGCTTCCGCGTGCACAACGTCCTGCTGCGCGACGATGCGCGGCTCCCGGAGGCGTACCGCCTCACGATGTTTCCCGCGGCCGTCATCGTGAGTCCCGACGGCCGGATCGACAGTGCCGGCGCGGGCGGCGTACCGGCCATTCGTGCGCTGGTCGAAGCCCGGATCGGCGGCTGAACCGTCCTGACGCCCTCGGCGTCTCGATCCCGCGGACCCTGCGGTGGTATCGTCAGGCCGCCCGTTCCTTCTCTTCCAGGAGACCCGCGCCCATGACCGAGCCTCGCAATCCGCGCCATCAGAACCCCGACGACCCGTCCCGGCGCGACTTCGTCGCCCTCTCCATTGCGGCCGGCATCGCCGCCGCCACCGGCACCTCGGCCAGCGCGCAGCAGCAGGTGACCGAGCGTGACGTGGAGATCCGCACGCCCGACGGGACGTGCGACGCCGCCTTCTTCCACCCGACCACCGGCACGTTCCCGGGTGTGCTCGTCTGGCCGGACGCCTTCGGGCTGCGACCCTCCATGCGCGCGATCGGGCGTCGGCTCGCGGCCGAGGGCTACGCGGTGCTCGTGCCCAATCCCTTCTACCGGGTCCAGAAGTCGCCCGTGTTCGAGAGCGCCAGCAACTTCAACTTCGGCGATCCCGAGCAGCGCGGCCGGCTCACGCCCCTCATGGGTTCGGTGACCGCGGCGGGCGCCGCCGAGCGCGATGCCACGGCGTTCATCGCGTTCCTCGATGCCCAGCCCCAGGTGGATCGGGCCCGGAAGATCGGCACGCAGGGCTACTGCATGGGTGGTCCGCTGGTCGTGCGCACGGCCGCCACCGTCCCCGGCCGCGTCGGGGCGGGCGCGTCGTTCCACGGCGGCGGTCTCGTGACCGACCAGCCCGGCAGCCCGCACCTGCTCGCGCCGCGGATCACGGCCCGCATGTACTTCGGCGTGGCGCGCAACGACGACGAACAGCAGCCGACCGCCAAGACGACGCTCAAGGAGGCCTTCGACGCCGCACGCGTCGCCAACGAGGTCGAGGTGTACCCGGCGCTGCACGGCTGGTGCGTGTCGGACATGCCGACGGGCAACGGTCCCATCTACGATCAGGCGCAGGCCGAGCGGGCGTGGGGCAAGCTCCTCGCGCTCTACCGGACGCTGTAGCACGTCGCCGATCCTCGCCGACCGGATGCCTGTCCGCATCCGATCGGCGGGGGCTGGCCTCGCAGGCGGTCGTGCTGGCAGCCTCCGACGCGGTTGCTCCTCCCCGTGGCTGCTCCTCCCCGATGGGCGCCTCGATCTCCCGCCGTGTCATCGGGTCTCAGGACGCGCTGGCATCTCCCTCCTCAGTGGGCACTCGTCGCGTCACGATCACCTTGTCCACCCGGAAGTGGTCCATGTCGGCCACTTCGAGATCGAAGCCGTTCCACGTCAGACGGTCACCCTCCACGGGGATGCGCCCGAGCCTGGCCATGACGAGTCCCGCCAGCGTGTGAAACGCCCACGAGTCCTCGGCCTCCGGCTCATGCACCTCGAGCACCACGCGCAGATCGCTCACCGACATCGATCCATCCACGAGCCACGAGTCAGCCTCGCGCAGCACCATGAGCGGCGTGTCGCGCCCGCGCTCCGCACCGTGAGCCGGCTCCACGTCTGCGGGTGGGAGGCCCAGCACGAACAGCAGCAGGTTGTTCAGCGTGAGCAGTCCGTCCACGCTGCCGTGCTCGTCCACCACGATGGCCATGTGCATCGGGCCGGCACGGAACCGCTCGATCACATCGAGGGCCACCGCGCTCTCGGGAACGAGCAGCGGCTCCCGTATCAGCCCGCGCAGCAGCGCGGAGGTGGCGCCCGCGGGCGCCTGCAGGGGCCAGAGGTCCCGGACGTGCACCACGCCGAGCAGCCGGTCGAGTGTGCCGTCGCCGACGGGAAACCTCGAGAACGGGTACTGGCGCACCAGCGCCAGATTGGTGTCGAGCGGGGCCGTGATGTCGAGCCACACGATCTCCCGCCGCGGCGTCATGATGGCCGGCACGCGCTCGTCGTCGAGCCGCAGCACCTGCTCCACCATGCGTCGCTCCGCGGGCTCGAACACACCCGACTCGGTGCCGGCCCGGATCATCGCGGTCACGTCGGCCTCGGTGACCGCCGTGTCGTGTCCCCGTGGCAACCGGAAAATGGCCATCAGTCCATCCGAGGTCCACTCGAGCAGGGTCACGAGCGGGCTCGCCACCCGTGCCAGCCGGGCCATCGGCGGCGCCATCAGGCGCGCGAAGCGCTCCGGACCGCTGAGGGCGACACGCTTCGGCACCAGCTCGCCGATGACGACCGATGCAAACGCGAGGATGACCACGACGACGGCGACGGCGACGAACTCGGCGTAGGGCGCCACCGCAGGGTTCGTGGCGAGCCGTGCTTCCAGTCCCTCGGCAATGGTCGCCCCGCCGAACGCCCCGGACAGGATACCGATGAGGGTGATGCCCACCTGCACCGCCGACAGGAACCGGGCGGGCGACTCGGCGAGCCTCAGGGCGGCGCCCGCTCGCCGATCGCCACGGGCCGCCAGGGCCGACAGCCGCGTCCGGCGGGCCGACACGATGGCGATCTCCGAGAGCGCGAACGCCCCGTTGGCGAGCAGCAGCACCAGAATGATTCCGACCTCGATGCCAATGGTTGTCATGTCCCCCCTGCACGTCCACCGTCCTGCGCCACGGTGAGGCTCCTGCTGAGTTGTGCGATAGTAGCGGATGAGCCGCGCGGCCTCGTCCGGCCGTCTGCTCGCCCCCTGCACATGATTGGCACGACCGGCCTCAAGGACCTGCGTGTCGACTGTATCGTCGGCATCTACCCGCACGAACGCGCGGAGGTGCAGACCGTCAGGCTCGACATCGAGCTGGACTACGA
>JABFRY010000437.1 GCA_013140955.1 Acidobacteriota bacterium | reverse complement strand
GGACACGTACGTCGTGCGGGCCGCAGCCCTCGCCTCGGCCGCGGAACTCGATGCGGCCTCGGCGCGTCCGCTCCTCGAGACCGCGCTCGCCGATCCGGACTGGGCCGTGCGCGTACGCGCCGCCGATCTGTTGCGCGAGTCCGGTGTTGCCGCCGAGCCGCTCCGGCCCGCGCCGGGTGGCGTGACCGTGACCGGCGCCGAACGGGCCACGCTGCTCAGTCCGCCGTTCTCGCCGCGCGCCTACATCGACACCTCGCGCGGGACCGTCGAGCTCGAGCTCGCGATCCTCGACGCGCCACTCACGGTTGCGAGCTTCATGCGGCTTGCGAGGGACGGTTTCTTCGACGGTCAGCTGATTCACCGCGTCGTGCCGGACTTCGTCGCACAGATGGGTGACCCGCGGGGCGACAGCGAGGGTGGTCCAGGCTTCACCATCAGGGATGAGCTCAACGAGCGTCCTTACGCGCGAGGCGCCGTGGGCATGGCGCTCGACTGGGAAGACACCGGAGGCAGTCAGTTCTTCATCACGCTGTCGCCGCAGCCACATCTCAACGGCCGCTACACCGCCTTCGGCTCGGTCGTCGCGGGCATGGAGGTCGTCGATCGACTGGAGCGCTGGGATCGCATCGAGCGCATCCGGATCCGGGACGGCGTATCGCTCGCGGACTAGGACCCGCCACTTGAAGGGGCCGCGGGCCGCGGAGCCATCCGTCGGACCAGCGCTCGCATGGCGGCGCGCACGAGGTGAGGTTCCATACAGGAACGATCACCCGTACAGAAAAAGAGGGCGCCCGGGGCGCCCTCCAAATTCGGCGAGAACTCGCCGCAAGACGAAAACTACCGCTTCTTCGCGGCCTTCTTGGTGGCCTTCTTGGCTGCGGTCTTCTTCACGGCCTTCTTGGCTGCTTTCTTCGCCATTTCGTTGTCCCCCCCTTCACGGTGGTGTGGATTCGATCTGTGACCCGCGAGGCGGTCCGACACGGTGTGGCGGAGCGCCAGGCGGTCTGCCCGACGCGCCCTCGGCCAGGATTCTCCGGGCCAGGGCAGTCAGCGTCGCGGCAACAAAAAGGGGTGCTCGTCCGAGCACCCCGGAAGGTCGACCGAAGATCTACCGCTTCTTTGCGGCCTTCTTCGTAGCCTTCTTGGCAGCCTTCTTGGCCATTGTGCTCTCCTTGGGTTGTGCGGCCCAGCCTCCGACGGTCACCATGACCGTCACAACTGGTGGGCTGAGCCATCCACCCTCATACCAGATGTAGATTACGGGTGAGTTATCGGCGATGTCAAGCACAAAGGCGAGTTCTTTGTCAAAAAACTCGTCTCGCCGACACGTCTAATCGCCCGCCCGCTGTCAAGTCCACGAAGGCGCGCTCCGAAGAACGCTCCTTGGGACGTATTTCGGACAGTTGTCGCGGGAACTTCAGCGGCGCGCGCGGATGCGCGCGTCGCCGTACGCGTCAGCGGACGCGGGATGCGATCTCCAACGTGAGCCGCGCGTGCTCGTTGCGCGCGGAAGCGCGCGTCACGGGATCGGCGCCGTCCTTCTTCGCGGCGATGTCGTAGCGCTCGAGCGCGTGCTCGACGTCTCCGCGCGATTCCCACAGCCTGCCGACGTCCAGACTCGCACGCGCCTGGAACACCGGCGAGAGATCCATCCTCCCGACGAGCGGTTCGAGGACGTCGAAGGCTGCGTCGAGCTGCTGCGTGCGAAGCAGCAGCTGTGCGTAGCGGTAGCGTGCCACGGGCTCGTCGGGCGCGATGCCGAGCGCTTCGCGAAAGTGGCGCTCCGCGTCGTCGAGTCGGCCACGCTCGAGTGCGCGCCATCCCTCGAGCGCGAGTCGATGAGCCTCGCCCGCACGGACGTCTGGTCTGGATCGTCGCGCGCGGGTCAGTCGTCGCCCGACGTCGGTCGGATCGTCCCCGGGGATCGCGGCCGCGGCCGCTGCGTAGGCGGTCGAGGCGTCATCGCGTCGTCCCATCCGGTCGAGTGCGCGGCCCATCTGGAGCCAGGCTTCCGCGTGCGAGCCGACGGGGCGCGCAGGGGCGGCCGCCGTCACCTCTTCGAGGTGCACCAGTGCGAGGTCCGTCTCGGCGAGAGCCTCGAGCTGCCGTGCAGCGCCGAGGTGAGCCAGGACCTCGGCCGAACGGGGCTCGACGACCGCGCCGCGGCGTGCAGCGTCCAGGAGGCGCTGCCACGTGCGCAGGCTCGAGGAAGGATCGTGGAGATACTCGTCGTGCGCCTGGGCGATCAACTGCGCGAATCGGTGGTTCCGCGGGTATCGCGCGCGCAGATCCTCGAGAACCGTGAGCGCGTCGTTCGGCCGGTTCTCGTACCACAGGTAGATCTGCTGCAGTTCGAACGCCGCCTCGCTCCTCAGGACGCGGCCACGTTCACGCGCCTCGAGCATCTCCCGCAGGCCCGTCTCGCGGTCGCCGCCCGGCAGCAGCAGCAGCCAGCGAAGCACCTTCGCGGCGGCTGGCGCCACATCGGCGTAGTACCGGTACAGACCGCGACCGAAGTGGGCATCCGCCAGTCCGGGTTCGAGATCCAGCGCCCGCTCCAGCGCGTCCATGCTGCGCTTGCCGTCCCTGGCGGCGGCGAGGCGCTCTTCCCTGAGGACGTGCCGTCGCACGCGCACGCCGAAGGCGGCGCCGAGATAGAACCAGGCCTCTGCACGGTCGGGTTCCCGGCGTGTCCAGGCCTCGGCAGCCAGCACGGCCTCGTTCGTCCGGTCCTCCAGCGTCTGATCGAGGCGTCTGTCTGCGGGGTCCAGCTGGATGCGCCACCACAGTGCCACCGCTTCGAGCAGCACGCAGACCTCACGCGGTGCCGGTCCGCACGTGGCCGCGAGCACGGCAGGCAGCTCGTCGAACCGGGCGTCGAGAATCGCGTCGTAGGCGCGCGCCACCGCGGCGCCACCCGTGAGCGGCTCAGGGCGGACCGTCTGGCCCGGCACGGGCGACGTGGTGAAGTGCGCGAGCACGGCGACCAGCAACCCGGCGCCGGCCTGTCTCGCGCCGGTGCTCATGTCAGGCTCGTGCGGAGGTGCTGTTTGGCCGCATGCCGTTCGAGGGCGAGCGCGATCAGCCGGTCGAGCAGGGCCGGATAGGCGAGACCGGTGGCTTTCCAGAGCTTGGGGTACATGCTGATGGTCGTGAACCCGGGAATCGTGTTGATCTCGTTGAGGAAGAGGGCGCCGGAGCGGCTGTCGAGCAGGAAGTCCACCCGCGCCATGCCCGAGCAGTCGACAGCCCTGAAGGCGTCGAGCGCCATGCGGCGGACGGCTGCCGACTGGTCCTCGTCGAGCGGCGCCGGGATGATCTCGCGGGACGAGCCGTCGAGGTACTTCGACTCGTAGTCGTAGAAATCCCGCGACGGGACGATTTCGCCGGGGACCGAGGCCTCCGGGACGTCGTTGCCCAGCACGGCGCACTCTATCTCCCGCGCGTGCGGCACGGCTGCTTCCACCACGACCTTGCGATCGAACTGGAGTGCCAGTTCCACGCCCGCGACGAACTCCTCGGCCGTCTGGGCGCGCGAGATGCCGACACTCGATCCGAGGTTGGCCGGCTTGACGAACACGGGAAATCCGAGGGTGCTGGCGACGCGGGCCACCATGTCCTCCCGGCCACCGCGCCACTCGTGGCCGAGAAAGGCGACGTGCCGCACGATGGGCAGGCCATGGGCGGCGAACAGGACCTTCATCACCGCCTTATCCATGCCGACCGCTGAGCCGAGCACTCCAGCCCCCACGTACGGCACGTTGGCGAGTTCCAGCAGGCCCTGCATGGTGCCGTCCTCCCCATACGGTCCGTGCAGAACCGGGAACACCACATCGAGCGCCAGCCGCGTGAGGGCCGCTCCCGATTCGCCGTCCGGCTGCCGGGACACGGTGAGGAGCGTCGTCGTGCCGGGACGGGCGAGGGGGTATGTCTCCACTCCGTCGTCGGGAGACGCGTCCCTCTGCTCCAGGGTCACGGCGGGAGCCAGCGTCCCCGGTGTCACTGTGGTGAGGTGCCACCTGCCGTCCTTGGCGATGCGGATGGGCACGGGCTCGTACCTGTCACGATCCAGATGGTCGAGGATGGAGGCTGCCGAGGCCATCGACACCTCGTGCTCACCAGAACGACCGCCGAATATCACGCCGATCCGCAGCTTCTTCATAGAATAGGGAGGCCCTCACCATCCTACAGGACGTGCCACCTCCAGATTTCGGCTTCTCGCTCGTGACGACGGACGGCCTCGCCCGCCGCGGCCACCTGACGACCCCGCACGGCGTCGTGGACACGCCCGCCTTCATGCCCGTGGGCACCCAGGGAGCCGTCAAGGCGATGCGCCAGGAGGATCTCGTCGGCATCGGTGCCGAGATCATTCTCGGCAACACATATCACCTCTTCCTGCGCCCGGGCGACGAGCTGATCGCGCGCCGGGGCGGCTTGCACCGCTTCATCGGGTGGCACCGTCCCATCCTCACAGACAGCGGCGGCTACCAGGTTTTCAGCCTGTCGGGGCGGCGCGCCATCCGCGAGGAGGGTGCGGAGTTCCGTTCACACATCGACGGCACCTCCCACCTGCTGACGCCCGAACGCACGGTGGACATCCAGGCACGTCTGGGCTCCGACATCGCGATGGTGTTCGACGAGTGCCTCGAGTACCCCGCGACTCCCGACGCGGCGGCGGCCTCGATGCGGCGGTCCGTGCGGTGGGCGGAACGCTGCCGGGCCAGGTTGTCCGCGATCCGGGAAGGCGCGGTGGACGGGGTGGCGGTCTCCAACCCGGGGCAGGCCCAGTTCGGGATCGTCCAGGGGGGCGTCCACGATGCCCTGCGCCTCGAAAGCGCCGACGCCACCGTGCACGTCGGCTTCGAGGGCTACGCCATCGGGGGGCTGAGCGTCGGCGAGCCGCCGGACGTCATGTACCAGGTGGCGGGACTGGTCGCGGCGCGACTGCCAACGGACCGACCACGATATCTCATGGGCGCGGGGACGCCCCTCGACCTCGTGGAGGCCGTGGCCCGCGGCATCGACATGTTCGATTGCGTGCTGCCCACCAGAAACGCCCGCAACGGGCAGCTCTTCACCAGCCAGGGCAAGGTCAACATCCGGAATGCGCGCCATGCCGAGGACGATGGCCCCCTGGACCCCGCTTGCCGCTGCTACACCTGCCGGCACCATTCACGAGCCTACCTTCGCCATCTCTTCATGGCCGGCGAGATGACCGCGGCTGCCCTTAACACGTTGCATAATCTGACCTTTTACCTTGACACCATGAGTCGGATTAGGGACGCTATAGCGTTTCGGACATTCGAAACGTTCCGGCGGGAGTTCGTCCGCTCGATGGACCCGGACGCGGTTCGCGCGTGACGCTGCGAGGTGGGGGACTTTTGGGGACCGATTTCGTGCTCGCCATGGCGGCGCCGGGGCCAGGTGCGCCGAGCGCGTGGGTGCAGTTGCTGCCCTTCGTGCTGGTGCTGGGCATCTTCTACTTCATCATCCTGCTTCCCATGAAGCGGCGGCAGCAGAAGGTGAAGGACTTCCTGGCGAGCCTGAAGGTAGGGGACAACGTGGTGACGTCGGGCGGTATCTACGGCACGGTCACCCGCGTCACCGAGGGTTCGCTACAGCTCCAGATTGCCGAGCGGGTCCGGATCGAGGTGGCCAGGACGGCCATCATCGGCTACCAGGGTCAGGAGCCCGTGGCGCCGCAGTCCGGCGCCGAAGCGTGATCCCATGAACAAGAATCTTCGCTGGAAGGTCATCGCCGTCGTCGCCGCGCTCGTCGTCTTCGGGGCCGTCGGCCTCTATCCGATGCTGGCGGCGCAATACGGCCTGCCCGTGCCCGGAGCGCTCGCCGATCGGCAGCTGAAGCTGGGCCTCGACCTCAAGGGGGGCGTGCACCTGGTGCTGCGTGTGCAGACCGACGATGCGCTGCGCCTCGAGAGTGAGACGGAGGCCGAGCGTCTTCGGGAACGCCTGCGTACCGCGGGCATCTCGACGAGCAGCATCGATGTGGCGTCTCCGACGTCGTTCCAGGTGGAAGGCGTCGCCACCGGCCAGGACGCGGCATTCCGGAATGCGGCCGTCGAGTCCCTGACGAACTTCGATCGCGACGCCGGCACCAACGGCACCTACACCTTTTCCATGAAGCCGAGCGTGCAGGCCATCCTGCGCGCCGAGGCGGTCGAGCAGGCCCGTCTCACCATCGAACGCCGGGTCAACGAGCTCGGCGTCACCGAGCCGAGCATCGCCGAGCAGGGGGCCGATGGTGATCAGATCCTCGTCCAGCTTCCCGGTGTGACCGACGTCAACCGGGCCAAGGAAATCATCCGATCGACCGGCCTGCTCGAGCTGAAGATCGTGGACGCCGGCCCCGCGCTCACGCGTGAGGAGCTGCTCGCCAACGGGCAGGCCCCCGAGGGCACGGAGATTCTGCCGGGCGCGTCCGACGCCAGCGGCGGCGTGGCGACCACCGTGTTCTACAGGGTCCGCCGGGTGGCCGCCGTGTCGGGTCGGGACCTGCGCAATGCGCGCGGCTCCCTCGACGAGAACAATCTTCCCGCGGTGAGTTTCACGCTCAATGCCGAGGGGGCCCGGCGATTCGGGCAGGCTACCGAGCAGAACATCGGCCGGCAGCTCGCCATCGTGCTCGACGGCCAGGTGCAGTCCGCGCCGATGATCCAGTCCCGCATCACGAGCGACGGACGCATCACCGGCAGCTTCACGCAGGAAGAGGTGCAGAACCTCGCCCTCATCCTGCGCTCCGGTGCCCTGCCCGCGTCGTTGACCTATCTTGAGGAGCGCACCATCGGCCCGTCGCTCGGCGCCGACTCCATCCGGTCCGGCGTCATCGCCTCGCTGGTCGGACTCGTGCTCATCATCCTGTTCATGCTGACCTACTACAAGCTGTCGGGCGTGAACGCGGTGGTGGCGCTGGTCTTCAACCTGGTCATCCTCATCGGCCTGATGTCGTACATCGGCGCGGTGATGACGCTCCCGGGCATCGCCGGGTTCGTGCTGACGATGGGTATCGGCGTCGATTCGAACGTCCTCATCTTCGAGCGCATCAAGGAGGAGATCGAGGCGCAGCGCGGGGTCCGCGCCGCGATCAATTCGGGCTTCAGCCGCGTGTTCATCACGTTGCTCGACACCCACATCGCCGCCCTCATATCGGCGGCGTTCCTGTTCCAGTTCGGTACCGGCCCGATCCGAGGCTTTGCGGTGACGCTGTCTCTCGGCCTGCTCTCGAACCTCTTCACATCCACATTCGTGTCGCGCACGCTGTTCGAGCTGGCGCTGGGCAAGCGGCAACAGACGGCGACGCTCTCGATCTAGGCATCAGCGATGCACATCTTTCACAACACCAACTACGACTTCCATCGCTGGCGCTGGCCCGCCATCGGCCTCTCCTGGGTCATCATCCTGGCCGGACTGGTCTCGATAGCGGTCCGGGGCATTCCACTCGGCGTGGAGTTCGCCGGCGGCACGTCGGTGATCGTCCAGTTCGAGCAGGACACGTCGATCGAGGCCGTACGGACCGCACTCAACAGCCGCTTCACGGGCGGCAACGTCATCGTCCAGGCCTACGGTGAGCCGGGGTCGCGCGAGGTGATGGTCCGCGTGCCTGAGGTCGGCCAGGAATCCGGCGCCGAGCTGAGTACGACGGCGGACGCGGCGGTCGAGGCGCTCAGGCAGGGAGGCGTCGGCGCGTTCACCGTCGTGGGCACCGAGATCGTGGGACCGGCCGTTGGCGAGGAACTGACGAGCAAGGGCATGTCGGCCATGGTGCTCTCGCTCGTCGGGATCCTGGCGTACATCGCGTTCCGCTTTCAGTTCTCTTTCGCCGTCGGAGCCGTCGTGGCCACCCTGCACGATCTGCTGGTCGTCGCGGCGTTCCTCTCGTTCTTCCAGGTCGACCTCACCCTGAACGTCATTGCCGCGATCCTCACGGTTGCGGGTTACTCGACCAACGACACGATCGTGATCTTCGACCGCGTGCGCGAGAACCTGCGTTCCATGCGGCGCGATGCGCTCCCGACGGTGGTCAACACCGCCATCAACCAGACGCTGGGGCGCACCGTCATCACGTCGGGCACGACGCTGCTGTCGGCGCTGGCCCTCTACATCTTCGGGGGAGACGTGCTCAGCGGGTTCGCGTTCACGCTCCTCGTCGGCGTGGTCACCGGCACCTACTCCAGCGTGTTCGTGGCGGCGACCGTGGTCACGCTGTGGCGTGACAGGGGCCGGTCACGGGCCATGGCGCAGGCGGCGACTGCAACGGCTCCCGAGCCTGCCCGTCGGGCGAAGGCGGCGCGGAAGGCTCGCGCCTCGTAGCCGCGTCGTGACACGCGGCGCCGGCGTGCGTCGCCGGGTGTTCCTGCGGTGTGCGTTGCCGGTGTGACATACATATTCGCCACGCTCCTCGGCGTCGTTCAGGGCCTCACCGAGTTCCTGCCGGTATCGAGTTCCGCGCACCTGATTCTCGCCCGGGCGTTCTTCGGGTGGGACACGGACGTGTTCGGGCTGCCGTTCGATGTGGCCTGCCACGTAGGGACACTGGCGGCCGTGCTGTACTACTTCAGGGGCGACCTGGGTCCCATGCTGGCCTCGACGCCGCAGGCGCTGCTGGGGGGGGGCGGACGTCCAGGGCAGGTCGTGCGGCTCGTGATCCTGGGGACCGTACCTGCCGTCGTCGTGGGCCTGCTTGCATCGGATCTCGTCGAGACGAGGCTGCGTACGCCGGCCGTGTGTGCCGTCACTCTCGCTGTCGGGGCGCTGTTGATGATGTGGGCGGAACGGGTCAGCACGGGCGAGCGCGGCGAACACGACCTCACGGTCTTCGACGCCCTGGCGATCGGCTGTGCACAAGCCGCCGCCCTGGTGCCTGGCGTCTCGCGTGCTGGAGCCACCATCACCCTGGCCCTGCTGCTGGGCGTCCGCCGCGAAGCGGGTGCACGGTTCACCTTCCTCCTGAGCATCCCCGCCATCCTGCTCGCGGCAACCAAGACGACGTGGGACATGAGCGGCGCCGGAGCGCCGTCCGTTGACGTGGTCCTCTTTGCCCTGGGCATGCTCAGTTCGGCGGTCGTCGGCTACCTGTCCATCCGCTTCTTCCTCCGCTATCTGGTCCGGCACACGCTCGATGTCTTCGCGTGGTACCGGCTCGCCCTGGCGTCGGTGGTCGCCGTCTGGCTGATACAGCGGTCATGATGCAGTGGCTTCGGCGCAACTTCATCGCCGGGTTCTTCGTCACGGTGCCCCTCATCATCAGCGTGGCCGCGCTCGTGTGGATCTTCGGTGTCATCGACGGGTTCACCAATCCCGTGACGTCCAGGATCCTCGGGCGGCAGGTGCCCGGCCTCGGGATTCTCTTCACCTTGCTGTTCGTGGTGCTCGTGGGCCTGGTGGCGACCAACGTGATCGGTCGCCGGCTGCTGGCCACCGCCGAGCACTGGCTGATGAAGGTGCCGGTCTTTCGTACCATCTACGCCCCGGTCCGCCAGCTGGTCGCCGCTTTTTCACCCGACAACGAATACGGGTTCAAGCGGGTGGTCATGGTCGATGAACCCGGCCGGGGCCTGGTGCTGGGTTTCGTGACGAAGGAGTTTTCGGTCGAACGTGGGCGTGGGGCCGAGGTGATGCTGGCGGTGTACGTGCCGACCAACCACCTGTACCTGGGTGACGTGGTCCTCTGCGCGCCGTCGAGGGTGTTTTTCCCCGACGTCACCGTGGAGGAGGGCATCCGCATCTTCCTCACCGGCGGCATGTCCCTGCCCGATCGTCTGGCGGGACACGACGCCACCGACCGCCCGAAGGAAGCTCGCAGCTGACAACGTACAGGAGAGGACGACGAATGAGAACGATGACCGAATCACTGAAGGGATTCGGCCGCGCGGTGGCGCCGCTGGCGCTGCTGCTGGCTCTGCTGATCGGCCAGGGTGTGGCTTTCGCGCAGCAGGCCGGCCAGCCCGGCCAGGCGGCGGAAGCGGCGGAGCGTGTGCCCGGCGGCGAAGTGAACCTCGTGCTGCCGCCCCTCGACCAGGTGCTGGTCGGTGGCTACAACGGGCGGACGCTGCTCATGGGCGGCCTGTTCGTCGCCCTGCTGG
>JABFRY010000426.1 GCA_013140955.1 Acidobacteriota bacterium | reverse complement strand
GGACTCGCGGGGCGCGGGGCGCAGCCGCCGACGTCCGTCGGCGCTCAGGCACGTGGGGCCTCATGCTGGGCCAGGAAGAAGGACAGGCTTTCGAGCGAGACGGTGAGGTCCACGCTCTTGAGCTTGATCTCGGCCGGCACCTTCAGCGAGCCGGGTGAGAAGTTGAGGATGGCCTTGATCCCGGCCTGGATGACCTGATCCACCACCGGCTGTGCCTGGGGGGCGGGCACCGCGATCACGGCGATGTCGAGACGCTCGCGACGCGCCAGGCGCCGCAGTTCCTTGATGTCGTAGATCGGCACACCGGCCCGCGACTCGTGCCCGATCTTCTCGTTGGCGGCGTCGAACAGCGCCGCGATTTCGAACCCTTCCTGCCTGAATCCCGGGTAGTCGGCCAGGGCCATTCCCAGATTGCCGGCGCCCATGATGACGACCCGCAGGTGCTGATCGAGTCCGAGGATCTGCCGCAGGTGCCGCCTGAGGTCCTTGACGTAGTAGCCGACACCGCGCACGCCGAATTCGCCGAAGTACGCGAGATCCTTCCTGATCTGTGCGGCATTCAGCTGGAACTGCTCGGCCAGCGCCTGCGACGAGATGGTCTCCACCGCCGCGGCGTCGAGCTCGTTCAGACAGCGCAGGTAGACCGAAAGTCGATTGGTCGTCAGCTCCGACACCTGTTCGGGTGTCTGCCGACGCTTGTTCGGCCGGTTCACAAGGTGCAATCCTATCATCGACCCGCTGTGGCACGCCCCGTGCTGCGACCTCCTGGAGTGGCCACCTCTCGCACACGAGCGCTCTCCCATGACCCGAGGCGGCCGATCCGAGGCTGTAGAATCATTCCCGTGAGACGGGCTGCCTTTCTGCTGCTCCCGATCGTGATGGCCGGACTGCTGGCCGCATCGGCCCTCGCCCAGGCGCCGGCCCGCCGGCTCACGACCATCGAAGGGCTCCGGCGCTTCCCGAACTACTACCACCTGCAGAACGTGCTGGTGCGCGGCTCATTCGTGGAGACCGACGGTCGCGTCTCCCTTCGCGCAGACGATCAGGACATCGCGGTCGCCCTGGGCGACGGAGTGCGGGCCCTCTCCGGCGTCGCCGAGGTCCGCGGGCTGTTCCTCGACATCGGTCGCCTGGAGCCCGGCGACCCCCGCCTGGCCGGCACCAGCCGCGCGACCGACGTCGAGCGGTGGCCCTTGCCGGGCCAGGAACTGGTCCTGGCGATCACCAGCGCCACCGGGGCACCACAGGTCCAGGGCACGAGCGTGCGCGCCGTGGCCCTCGAACCCTGGCGATTCGAGGGTGAGCCCGTCACGCTCGTGGGGCAGTTTCGGGGACGCAACCTCCTGGCGGATCTCCCGGGTGCGCCGGCCCGCAGTCCCTACGACTTCGTGCTCCGGGCCACCGACGGCGCGATCTGGGTGACGGGCCGCCGGCCGCGAGGACAGGGATTCGACCTGTCGGTGGACGCGCGCGTGGACACGGGCCGCTGGCTCGCGATCACCGGACGTGTCATCCGCGCGGGGGGCCTGGTGATGGTGGAGGCCTCGGGCATCGCGCTCACCGAGGAGCCCGCGGTCACGGACGCCGCGTCGGACGACGACGTCGCCCCACCGCCCGCACCAATCGACGTCGTCTTCAGCACGCCCGTGGCGGGAGAGCGGGAGGTGTCGCCCGACGTGCGCGTCCGCATTCAGGTCTCGCGCGGCATCGCGCCGGATTCAGTGGACGGCCGCGTGCGTGCAGTGCGGGTGGCGCCAGGAGGCGCGGCCGTCGAACCGCTCGAGGTGCGGACGTCCTACGACGCCACGTTGCGGGCCATCGACGTGACGTTTGCTGCGCCGCTGCCCAGCTTCGCGACGATCACCATCGAACTCCTCGACGGCGTGGTCGGGCTCGACGGAGGCCCCGTGCAGCCGTGGAGCCTCACCTTCACGGTCGGGCCCTGACGAGGGCGCGTCCGGCGCGCGTCAGGCGCCGTCAGGGCACGACGGCAAACGGCGTGACGTGCGCGACCCCGTTCACGGTCACCTCAATCGCATACTCGCCGGCGGCCAGCGGCGCGATTACGGCTTCGGCCCCCAGCCAGGTATAGGCGTCGCCGCCCTCATCCGGCGTGGAGCTCACGACCACCGGCACCTGCATGGCGGACCCGCGGCGATCCAGCATCCTGGCCGAGGCCGTGCCCGCGCGCGTTGTGGGGAGCTCGACACGAATGCGCTCGTTGCGCCGGAAACGGGCCGTGGCCGTTCGCACGAAGTCTGGTCCGGACGAGGGTCCACGCCGCCAGATGACGGCCTCGCCGATCGAGGACGGCGTGGCCGGCAGCACCACCCGCGCCGTGTCGGCCAGCACGTCTGCCGGTGCAGCGTCTGGACGCACGGCAAGTCGAACGGCGTACTCGCCAGGCTCGAGGCCGCCAACCTCCGGGACGCGCAGCGTCAGCACACCACTGCTCCCGAGCGGCGCCTCGGCCCGGGCGACCACACGGCCATCGGACGCGATCACGACCAGGTCCGCCGTGCCACCGGCAGTCCAGGCAAGTTCGCGCCTGGTGGCATAGTCGAGTTCTCCCGTCACCCAGAACACGCCGTCGGGCCCGTCGACACCGGGGGCCGAGGCCCAGGCGTTCGCGCGGATGCGGAAGGCACCGGACTCGGCGGCCGCCCCAACGGCGCCCCGTATGCCGGCGGCCTCGGCAAGCAGGTCCTCGACGGTCCGCCCGCGATAACCCCGCCGGGCCCGAAGCGACACGCCGGGCGTCTCCGAACGCAGCGTGATGGCACGGGTGCGCCCATCCAGGCGGGTGTTGGACGACCGGTAGGAGAGGAAGTAATAGGCCCGGGCATCGGCCGCAACGCGCCGGCGCATCTCGGGCAGATCGCGGGTATCGAGCACGGCCACGCCATCGCTCTCGGCCGCCAGGGCACGCGCCGAATCGCGCCGCGAGGCCTCGGTGGCGGCCCGGTCATCACCCTGATCGGGTCCGGGACCCTCCGCCGGGCCTGCCGTGGAGCCCACGGCATCGAGCAGGACCGGATAGAAGGTGATGGCCGAGCGGTTGCCTTCCTCCGCCAGGCTGCGAACCCTGGAGATGTTGTCGAGCGCCAGCAGGCGCGCGCGTTCGGCACGACACTCGGCCGACAGACGCGCCGGTGGCGCCAGCGCACCGCGTCCGGGCCCGTCGCCGCGCGAGGGG
>JABFRY010000161.1 GCA_013140955.1 Acidobacteriota bacterium | reverse complement strand
GGGTGGGGCAGGCCCGCAGCCGCCCGCCGCGGCGCCGTATGAGTGGGTGATGGCGGAGTGCGACATCGTGTTCGCGCTGCGCAAGGCAAACGTCCAGGATCCGACGGCGGCTCCCGGCACGTTCTACGAGCAGTTCCGTTTCGATGCGTTCCGCATTCGCAACGGCAAGCTCGTCGAGCACTGGGACATGGGCCAGATCAATCCGCCCGCGCCCGGCCGTGGTGGCCAGTAGGCCCCGGCCCGCGTGTCCTCATATCCGCTCAGAGAGATCCAAGGAGACTTCGCGATGAAGACGATGACCTTCGCCCTGCTGGGACTGGTGATGCTCGCGGGCTCGGCCGCGGCCCAGGTGCCCGGCGGGCCGACCCCGAACTGCAACGTGACCCCGGCGCAGATCCAGGAGAACAAGCGCGTCGCGCTGCAGTTCTTCGCGCCCGGCGTGGACAGGCTGGCGCTGGCCGACCCCACCTACATCCAGCACAACCCGGCGTTCGTGAAGGGCGCCCGTGAGGCTGGCCTGAACGACTACGACTACTTCAAGTCGCGCTTCGGCGGTCCGCCCGCCGCGCGTGGCGGTGGTGGTGGTGGCCGTCAGGGTGGCACGCCGCCGCCGGCCGGCAACCCGACCGACATCGTGCTCGCCGAGTGCGACCTGGTGACGGTCGTGCACCTCAATTACGTGCAGGACCCGACGGCCCCTCCCGGAACCTTCTACGCCCGCTCGTCGTTCGACACGTTCCGCGTGCGTAACGGCAAGCTGGTGGAGCACTGGGACGGCGCCGTGATCAATGCGCCGGCCGCCGGTCGCGGCCGCGGCGGCCAGTAAACGCCTCGCACGGACGGCCGTCCCCAAGGGGCGGTCGCGTGACTGATACAGCAGGGGGACGGCGCGGACGCGTCGTCCCCCTCTTTCGTTTCAGCGGCCCTCTCGTCGTCGCGCGCCGCTCACCGGACGTCGGCAAGTACCGCATGCCGCGGGTTGACCTCGAAGGCGATCGGCGTGGCCGGCAGGGGAATGTCCACCGCCACGTCCCGTCCCTCCATCAGCACGCGGACGATCCGCTCCGTGCCATCGGCGAAGCGCACGGCGATGGGCAGCGGCATCCGGAACGTGGCCGGCACGTCCTCCTGCCGGATGCGCCCCCGCAACGCGAACGGCTGGGTGGCGTCCGGCGTCGGCACGATCCGGAGTGCCGGACGGTACGTGGGCACATCCACCCCGTATACCCACTGATCGAAGAACCACGCCATCGGCTCGCCGAACGCGTCGCTCACCAGCCGTTCGAACCCGGCGGTGGTGATCGGGGACGAGGCATGGGCCTCGACCGTCCGACGCATCAGCGCGCGGAACCGGTCGTCGGCGCCGGTCTCCGGGTCCAGGAGGAGCGACCGGAGCATGTGGAGGATGAACGCCCCCTTTTCGTAGGCGAGCAACTGGTAGTCGAACGGTGTCTCGCTCGTGATCAGCCGGTAGCCGGCGACGACCGGTCCGGACTCGTGTCCTTCGCTCAGCCGCATGGCCGCAGGCGTGAACCCATACGACCTGAGCCCGGCGCCCCGGCCCACGTTCACCTGTCCCAGGACATCGAGGTGCCAGGCGTCGAGCATGTCGTCGAACTCGGACGCCTCGTCGCGCCCCACGAGCGTGTACAGCGCGGCCGCGTAGTGCGCAAAGCCCTCCGAGATCCACTGGTCGCGGTACGACTGCCAGTCCACGAGGGCCCCCCACCACTGATGCGCCACCTCGTGCGCGCGGAAGAGCGCGGCTTCGTTGGCGTTCATGGCGCCGAAGGCCTGGAACGACAGCAGGGCCAGCCCCGGAAAGGCCTGCCCGTTGTAGCCGGGCGTCTCGGTGGCCAGCAGTGACGGAAACGGATACGGCCCGAAGTAGTCGCGGTACGTGCGGAGCGATCCGGCCAGGTCCTCGAGCGTCCGCTGCCGGTTGCCGGGCGCGAACCCGAGGTGGTTGCGGTTGGCGTAGATCGCGATGGGCGGCAGGCCGGGGTCGGTGACCTGGGTGACCTCGAAGCGGCCGTACTGGAACGCCATGCTCGCACGCACTGGCTGGTCGTTCACCCACACCAGCACACGCGTGTCACCGTCCACCCGTTCCTCCGCCAGCGTGCCCCCCGAGGCGATCCGGAACTGGCTGGGCACACGGAAGGTGAGCCGGAGGCGGCTGCGCCGCGCGTCGGGATGGCCCGGGAACCATGCCGTCGTGTCCTTCAGGAGGAAGTCCTGTGTGGATATCAGGCGTTCGACGAGTTTGCCCTCATACGACACGGCGAGGATGCCTCGGGCCCCGGCGGGCAGGGTCTCAGGAAGGACGACCGTGACGTGGCGTTCGTACAGGTCGTCGCCGAGGCGGCGGTTGCGCGTCTCCTGTACCCAGGGCACGGCCACGCCGGGCGGGACTGGCTCGGCCCGGTCGGGGCCTGATGCGCTCGTGGGCCCGTCGGCTGCCTCGGGCGCCTGTTCGCCGGCCAGCGGCGTGCCCCGCACGTCCAGCGCGGTGTCGGGCACCTCCGTGATCCAGCGGACGTCGGTCACCCGCAGATACGGTGACAGGAGGAGACGCACGGTGGCCAGCGGACGGGCCGCGGCGAGCAGCAGGTGGGCCCGGGCCGTGGCCTCGCCGGAGCCGTTCAGGGTGAGGTCCACGTCGGTCCGCGGGAGATCGACGGCCGGCCTCCACTGCTCGCGTTCCGGCACGACGGGACGGACCGGCAGGCCGAAGTCGCGGAACGTCCACTCGCCGTTGCTGCGGCCGTCGGGGTCGATGGGGCCCTCCCGATCCGGATCCCTCGGGAACCCCGCGAACGCCCGCTCGCGCACCTCCGGGCCGAAGTCGGTCAGCGCGTGCGTGCCGAGCCACACGTTGGTGAACCCGCGTCGCGCGTCCACGCTGGCGACCCGCACCTCCTCCTCGTCCCGGGGCTCGACTTCGATCGAGAACCAGCCGTGCCGGCCACCTCGCACCTCGGCCAGCACGAACCCGGGAGCGGAGTCGCCGCCCGGTATCACGTCGGCCAGCAGCCGGCTCTCGGGATTCACGAAGCGGGTCTCCAGCAGTGCGCGCCGGCGCTCGTCGAGCAGATCCGCGGCACGCGTCGTCCGATCGTCGGCGCCAGGGGCCACCGCCAGGGCGGCCAGGCGGTCCCCGACGTCGCCCGAGAACCAGAGGACGAGGCGGTCGAAGGC
>JABFRY010000478.1 GCA_013140955.1 Acidobacteriota bacterium | reverse complement strand
CAGCCGTCAACTGGCCGGGCAGCTGCGTGCGCGGCTGCCGGCCGTTGCCCGATCCCGGGGACTCTACGAGCACTGCTCCGCTCGGACGTCGTGCCACCGTCGGTGGCTCCACGCGGCGTCGCCCGGCAGGCGGGAGGCTCTCCGGGCCACTGCCGAACCCACCTGCGCTCCGCGCGGTCACCGGCGCGCCGGTGTTGGCGGCAGCGCCCGGACGGGCAGCCGGGGTTGACACGCGGTCCGGCGCGGCACCACCCGTGACGATTTGCCTCTCCCACGATGGTGGCGTGGGTGCGCCAGTCGCCACCGCAGGCCCATATGGCGGGTCCGGCACGAGGTGCCACAGCGCCAGCGGCCAGAGGTGCAGGCCGGCCGCGATGAGGAGCACGCAGGCGACGATCGTCAGCGCCAGCCCCTTCCGCCCCCGCTCACGCGCTCCGGTCACCTGCTGCCCGGTCATGAGGGGCATTATAGAATGGCTGGTCGGCCCCGGCGGGCCGGCGGCCATCGATGGAGCCCCATTGGAGTACCTGATCAAGCAGTACGCGCTCGACAGCGGCGCGCTCGAAATCCAGTATCTCGAGGAATACTTCGGCGAGTTTCCGAGGAAGAAGACGGCGAACGAGATCGCCGCGCGACTTGAGGACCGCGAGTACCTGATCCTCATGGCCGAGGCGCCGCTCCCGGATGATCCCGGACTCATCGTCCCGGTCGCCTACAAGGTGGTGCACGAGGTCAGGCTCTCCGAGACAGAGCCCAAGCTCGTGGACCTGGTGGCGAAGCTCGATGGATGCATCCGCTTCGAGGATCGCAAGGTGCTCTACAGCTGGATCGGGGGCACCCGGCGTGACTGGCGGGGGCAGGGCCACTTCCGGGCCCTCACGGAGGAGTCGGAAACGTGGGCGCTCGCCACGGGCTTCCACGAGGTCGTGGTCAAGACGAAGAACCGCTTCTACGACATGCGCGGGACGCTCGACCAGCTGCAGTTCGACGTCATCAAGTACGAGGTCAACCCGCTCGACAATCGGGAGTCGAAGGTGTACCTGAGCAAGCAGCTGACCTCTGACGTCGTCCGGTCCCACACGAGCAACCGTACGGTCGTCCAGGTGTGACGCCCTGACCGGGCGTTACGGGATCAGGACGATCTTCCCGATGTGTCGATTCGACTCCATCAGTCGATGCGCGTCGGCCGCCTGGTCGAGGGGAAACTCGGCGAACACCACCGGCTTGACGGTGCCGTTCTCGAGCAGCGGCCACACGTGCCGCCGCAATGCCGAGGCGATCCGTCCCTTCTCCTCGACCGAACGCGGCCTGAGGGTGGATCCCGTCAGGGTGAGGCGTCGCCGCACCAGCTGCCCCATGTCGAGAGTCGCGGATGCTCCGCCCATCAGGCCCACCTGCACCAGCCGCCCCTCGAGGGCGAGCACCGAGAGGTTCTGCTGCAGGTACGGTGCCCCGATGATGTCGAGCACCACATCCACGCCGGCGCCACCGGTCGCGGCGAGGACCTCCGCCACGAAGTCCGACGTCCGGTAGTTGATGGCGCGGGACGCGCCCAGTTGCAGGCAGGCGGCGCACTTGTCGTCCGAGCCGGCGGTGACGATGACGCGCGCCCCGGTCGCCGCCGCCAGCTGGATGGCCGTCGTGCCGATGCCGCTCGTGCCGCCGTGCACGAGCAGGGTCTCTCCCGGCTGGAGGCGGCCGCGTTCGAAGACGTTGTTCCAGACCGTGAAGAACGTCTCCGGCACCGCCGCGGCCTCCCTCAGGCCCAGGGCGGGCGGAACGGGCAGGCACTGGACCTCCGGGGCCACGCAGAGCGTGGCGTAGCCGCCGCCGGGCACCAGGGCACAGACCCGATCGCCACGGCGCAGCCGGGTGACGCCATCGCCCAGTTCCTCGACGACTCCGGAAACCTCGAGGCCCGGGACATCACTCGCTCCGGGCGGGGGCGGATAGCCGCCGAGCCGCTGCAGCACGTCCGGGCGGTTGACGCCGGCCGCGGCCACCCGAATGAGGACCTCGGCGTCTCCGGGAACCGGATCGGGCCGCTCGGCGGGGGTCAGGACGTCGGGTCCGCCAGGAGTACGAATCTCGATGCACCGCATACGGAAAGTCCTCTGTCAGCAGGAGGGCGCGGCCAGCGTGGCTGGGACGCGCGGGGACGAGATGAGGTCGGCGAATACGCGCCAGCGGCGGTCCGGATCGGCGTCCGTCCCGCCCCCTGCCCGCAGGTGCGCGAGCACCAGATCCTTCCCCAGGTTGTAGTTGATGACGTAGCTGCGATATTGATCGACGAAGCGCAACCGCTGTGCGGCCCGCGCGGGGGCGTAGAGTCCGTAGCGTTCCAGCCAGCGCGTGGCCTGCTCCGCGTCGCAGACGCCGTCCAGGTACCGGCGCGCGGCTTCGTTGCCGGCATACGACAGCCGCTCCATCAGCCCGAGCACGTCGTAGTAGCGCGCGGCCTCACCGGGGTCCAGCCCGGCCGCGGGAAACACCACCGCCTGCTCGAACGCGAGCCGCTCGGCCCGCGGAAACGCCACGTCGATGCCGGCGTTGGCCGTCCCCTCGGCGATGAGCGATTGCGGCGAGAAGAGTGGATAGACGGTGAACTCGACCCATCCCCTGCCGCGGACCAGATGGTGCTCGAGCAGCACGTTGTAGACGTGGTGACCGGGATACCCCTCGTGACACGCCAGGTCCACGGCGCGGTCCACGTGTATCGGCAGGTCGGTGTTCACCTGGATCAGGCTCCGGTAGTCGCCCTGGTACCAGTTGTAGCCGCTCCAGCTCCGGTCGGTGACGTACTCCACCGTGAACCGCTCGTCCTCGGGCAGCACCACATGGGTGCGGGTGCGCTCCCGGCTGGCACCGATGGCCGCCGTGAACACGGCGTCCAGCCGCGACGCCGGGATGACGAACCGGCTGCGGTACGCCTCGTAGCGTTCCGGCAACGGTCCCGCCCCGGGCAGCGCCTCCCCGAGCGCGACGAGGGAAGCCTCGAAGTACCCCTCGTCATGCGTCGGTGCCACCGCATCGTAGAGCGCGCGCGATTCCTCGTCGAAGCGCAGCCGGCGCCCCTGCAGCAGGGACACCCTGGCTCTGAGGGCTGAGAGCTGGCTGCGGAGGTAGGCGTACCGAAGCGCTGACAGGTCGTCGGCCGCAGGAGACGGCGACAGGCCATCGAGGTCGGCGGCGAGCGCAGCCGCG
>JABFRY010000152.1 GCA_013140955.1 Acidobacteriota bacterium | reverse complement strand
ATTCGAAGGTGGATCCTGGAGCCGCGCGTTGCGCACGGCCGTCGAGCACGGCGAGGTACGCGGCGGTGGAGTCGAGTGCACTCGGGGGTATCGCGAACGGCCACTCGTCGAACTCGCCATCGACGAGGCGCGCACCAGCGGCACCGGCCTGGTGGGCGACGTGTCGAACACGCTGGCCACGGTCGAGTGCCTGGCGCGTCGGCGCATGCCGGCCCGCGTGTTCCACGAGGTGCTGGGGTTCTCTGCGTCGGAGACCGAGGCGGCCCTTCTGGTGCAGGAGGCGCGCGCACGGGTCGATCGGCTCGGCTCGCTCGACGAGACCGTGCGCGTCAGCCTCGCAGCGCACGCCCCCTACTCGGTGTCGGCGGCGCTGCTCCAGGCGTTGCGCGCCGATCTCGAGGCCCATCCCCACGATGTGTCGAGCGTGCATCTGGCCGAGTCGCCGGAGGAAGGCGCGTTCCTGATGGACGGCTCGGGCCCCTGGCGGACGCTGCTCGCCGAACTCGGCGCGTGGCCGGCCGACTGGTCCCCCCCGGCCCTGACGCCCGTGCGGTACCTCGAGTCCCTCGGGGTGCTGGATGCGCGGCTGCTGGCGGCACACGCCGTCTGGTGCACGGCCGACGACCTCGCCCGTCTGGCCGCCCACGGCGTGACGGCGGTGTCGTGTCCGCGGAGCAACCGTCATGTTGGCGCCGGCGCGCCGCCCCTGTCGGCCATGTACCGCGCTGGCGTCCGCGTGGCGTTCGGAACCGACAGCCTGGCCAGCGCCCCGGATCTCAACCTGTTCACGGAACTGGCCGAGGCCAGGCGCCTCGCACCCGACGTGTCAGCGGGCGCACTGCTCGAGAGCGCGACACGCCAGGGCGCGCGGGCACTCGGATTCGGAGAGGAGTTCGGGAGCCTCGCCCCGGGGTGGCGGGCGTCGCTCATCGCGGTGCGGCTGGCGGAACCGGCGTCCGATCCGGGAGAATACCTGGTGTCCGGTATCCCGCCGGCGCTGGTGTCCTGGCCCGCGGCATGAGCCTCTCGACCTACGCCTCGTTCGTACGTTTCAGCCATTCCATCTTCGCGCTGCCGTTCGCCCTCACCGGCGCCCTGCTCGCGTGGCGGGTGCATCCGTTCGCGTGGAGCCAGGTCCTGTGGATCGTGGTCTGCATGGTGTCGGCCCGCAGCGCCGCGATGGGGTTCAACCGGCTGGTGGATGCGCGATTCGACGCCCTCAACCCGCGGACCGCGATGCGGGAACTGCCGCGCGGCGCGATGACGCGCACGCAGGCGACGATCTTCGTGGTGGTCGCGTCGCTCGTGTTCATCGCGGCGGCGTCACGGCTCAGCACCCTGTGCCTCGTGCTCTCGCCCGTGGCGCTGGCCATCGTGTTCTGGTATTCCCTGGCCAAGCGCGTCACCAGCTTCACGCAGTTCTTCCTCGGGCTCGCCATGGCCATTGCGCCGGTGGGCGGCTGGATCGCCGCAGGTGGCGGCGCGGGGGCCGAGCCGTGGTTGCTCGGCCTGGCCATCGGCCTCTGGGTGGGGGGCTTCGACATCCTCTACGCGTGCCAGGATCTCGCGTTCGACCTCGGGCACGGGCTGCGCTCGATTCCCACCCGCTTCGGCCTCGCGGGCGCCATTCGCCTGTCGCGGCTGATGCACGTGCTGACCGTGGGGGTCATGGCCGCGCTCGGGTGGGTGGCCGCGCTGCCGGGCCTCTACTTCGGGGGTGTGGCTCTGGTGGGCATCCTGCTGGCCTATGAGCAGTCGCTGGTCCACCAGGACGATCTGTCGCAGGTGAAGCGCGCGTTCGACCTGAACGGGTATGTCGGCGTGCTGTACTTCGCCACCACCGCGTTGTCGCTGTATCTCGGATGAGCGGCCCTGTCTGTTGCGCACGCGCGCGGGTCTTCCTGTGACACCCGTCCCGCCCTCCAGGGGCCCGGACAAGTCGTCCGGCCGCATCTCGGGGATGTTCGACGCGATCGCGCCGCACTACGACCTCCTCAACCGCGTGCTGAGCGCGGGCATCGATCGACGCTGGCGCGCGCGTGCCATCGCGTCGCTGGAGCTGACGGGCCACGAGGTGGTGCTGGACGTCTGCACCGGTACCGCGGACGTGGCCTTGCAGGCACGTCGGGACGGGGCGGCCAGGGTGATCGGCGTGGACTTCGCCGGGGCCATGCTGCGTCTCGGGCTCGACAAGGTCTGCAGCGCCGGACAGTCGGGTCGCATCGCGCTCATCCGGGGAGATGCGACGAATCTGCCGGTGCACGACGCCTCCGTGGACGCGGTCACCGTCGCCTTCGGTATCCGGAACGTCGAGCGGACCGACGCCGGGTGCCGCGAACTGGCCCGGGCGCTCAAGCCGGGCGGGCGGCTGGCCATCCTGGAGTTCGGAGTGCCGACCCTGCCGGGGTTGCGACAGCTCTACCAGTGGTACTTCCGGTATCTGCTGCCCACGGTGGGCCGCCTGGTGTCCGGACACGGCTCGGCCTACACCTATTTGCCGCAGTCGGTGGGAGCCTTTCCGTCTCCGCCCGATTTCGTGACACTTCTGCGGCAGAGTGGTTTCACCGACGTCCGGGCCGTCCCGCTGACCTTCGGCATCGTCTACCTGTATACGGCCCGCCGGGCGCCCTGACGACGCTCCGCGTCCATCGGTCCGTAAGTCTCAGGATTCAAAGGTTATAATCCGCCAGGGCCGTGATTCACTTCGACATCGACGATCGCTACCAGGACGAGCCGCTCGTCGGCCGCGCGATCTCGCTCCGCGAGGGCGTGCTGCTGTCGGTCGTCGTACACGCGGTCGTCCTGGCGGCGTTCCTGTTGCTGCCGTCGCTGGCGTGGTTCGAGGCGGACAACGCCGAAGAGGCCATCCGCCAGCCGCAGCGCGAGGAGGAGGAGCCACGGTTCGTGTTCGTACGGCCGATGGAGGACCTGCTGGCGGAGATGCCGCCCGAACGTGCCGACGCCTCCGACGCGGACCGGCGCGCGCAGGCGCCCGAGGTGGCGCCGGACCCGGTCAACGAGAATCCCTTCTCCCTCGGCAACAGCCGGGAGCTCGTCGAGGGCGGTGAAGAGGCTCGCGAGGAGCAGCCCGCGTCGCCGAGCCCGCCGTCGCCTCCGCAGCCCCAGCCGCCCCGGCCGCAGCCCGAATCCGAGGTGGCACGACTGTTCGAGCCCTCCGACCGGGGCTCGACGCCCCGGTCGGAGG
>JABFRY010000200.1 GCA_013140955.1 Acidobacteriota bacterium | reverse complement strand
CCGAGTCGCGGCTGCCAATCGATCCCTCGACCGACGTGCCGGACGGGTACACGGCGGACCAGCGCGACGTGCCCGGCGGGTTCTCCGGGGATCCCGATGTGATGGACACGTGGGCCACGTCCTCGCTGTCCCCGCAGATCGCGGGCGGGTGGCTCGACGACCCCGAACGGTTCGCGCGGGTGTTCCCGATGGACCTCCGGCCGCAGGGGCACGACATCATCAGGACCTGGCTCTTCTCGACCGTGCTGCGGGCACACCTCGAGCACGCATCCCTGCCGTGGGCCAACGCAGCCATCTCGGGGTGGGTGCTCGACCCCGACCGCAAGAAGATGTCGAAGTCGAAGGGCAACGTCGTGACGCCGATCGGCCTGCTCGAGGAGCACGGGTCCGACGGCGTGCGCTACTGGGCGGCGTGCGGCCGGCCCGGCACCGACACCACCTTCGATCCGGCGCAGATGAAGGTGGGGCGCCGTCTCGCCATCAAGCTGCTCAACGCGGCCAAGTTCGCCCTCATGCAGGCCGATCCCCGTGGGCCCATCGTCGAGCCGCTCGACCGGGGCATGCTCACGGCCCTGGCCTCCCTCGTCGAGGAGTCCACCGCGCAGCTGGAGGCGTACGACTACGCGCGGGTCCTCGAGCGCACCGAGTCCTTCTTCTGGGCGTTCTGCGACGACTACCTCGAACTGGTGAAGGCCCGTCGCTACGGCGACTTCGGTCCCGACGGCGCGGCGTCGGCCAACAGCGCGATGCTGGTGGCGTTGTCCACGCTGCTGCGGCTGTTCGCGCCCTATCTGCCCTTCGTGACCGAGGAGGTGTGGTCGTGGTGGCAGGCCGGATCGGTGCATCGGGCCGCGTGGCCCACGAGCCGCGCCGTGGTGGACACGATCGGCGGCGCCGATGCCGCGGCTCTCGACGTCCGGCATCTCACCCAGGCCGCCCTGGCGGAGGTGCGCCGGATCAAGTCGCTCGAGAAGCGCCCGGCCAAGGCGCCCGTGGCCCGCGCGGTGCTTCCGACGCGATTCGAGGGCATGCGCGGCGCGCTGCGTGACTTCCAGGCCGCGACGCAGGTCGGCATCGTCGCGTTCGAGGAGGTGGACGACGTGCGCCTCGAGTTCGCTGACGTCGTCCCTGGGGGGGAGCGACCGTGAGCCGACCGGGACTGCTGACCCCGCTCGACCCTGCGGCGTACCGCGACCTCGTCCGGCAGGCGCTGGCCGAGGATGTCGGTGCCGGCGACGTGACGACGCGGCACGTGATCGATCCCCGGCAGCAGGCGCGTGCCGTGATTCTGGCCAAGTCCCCGTGCGTGCTTGCCGGCCTGGACGTGGCTCTGGAGGCGTTCCGGCAGCTCGACCCGTCGGTGCGCGTGGAGATCCTGCACGGCGATGGGACGTTTTGCGAGCCGGGTACCGAGGTCGCGCGTGTCAGCGGACTCGCCGGCCCGTTGCTCACCGCCGAGCGGACCGCCCTCAACTTCATCCAGCGCCTGTCCGGCACGGCCACGCTCACCCGCCGGTTCGTCGAGGCCGCCGCGGGACGCATCGTCGTGCTGGATACCCGCAAGACGACGCCACTCCTGCGGGCGCTCGAGAAGTACGCGGTGCGGGCCGGTGGCGGTACGAACCATCGCACGCGCCTCGATGACGGCGTGCTGATCAAGGACAATCACGTGCGGCTGGCAGGTGGCGTCGTTGAAGCGGTGGCTCGCATGCGCAACGCCACGACGGGCATGCCCATCGAGGTGGAGGCCCAGAGCCTGTCACAGGTGGACGACGCGCTGGCCGTGGGCGCCGACATCGTGCTGCTGGACAACCTGTCCACGCCCGAGATCGTGGATGCGGTGGCCCGCTGCCGCGGCCGGGCGAAGACGGAGATCTCGGGCGGCGTCACGCTGGCGCGGATGGCCGAATTGGCCGCGACCGGAGCCGACTACGTCTCGATCGGGGCGCTCACGCACTCGGCCCCGTCCGCCGATCTGAGCTTTGAGATCGAACCTGCCTAGTCCCGCGGGTCTGCCCGCCGATGTCGCCGAGGCGCTCGCGCTCGCCGGTCCACGTCTCGGTCCGTTCGGCGCGGGTGTGATCTGGCGCGCCGAGGTGACCTCGACCAACGACGTGGCCTCCGGCCTGGCGGAAGCCGGCGCCCGGGAGGGCACGGTCGTTCTGGCTGACATGCAGACCGCCGGGCGGGGCCGTGAGCGCCGCGCCTGGGCCTCGCCCGCGGGCGCAGGCGTCTACCTGTCGGTCGTGCTGCGCCCCGCCGCGGCTGCGGTGCCGCTGCTGACCATCACCGCGGGCGTCGCGATGGCGGAAGGCGTGCTGGCCGCGACCGGATTGCGGGTGGCCCTGAAGTGGCCGAACGATCTCTGGACGCGCGACCGCAAGATCGGCGGCATCCTGGCCGAGGCCGGGACCGGGGGCGGTCGCGTGCAGCACGTGGTGCTCGGCGTGGGGCTCAACCTGCGGCGTGCGGCCTATCCGCCCGACGTGGCGGTGCTGGCGACGAGCGTCGAGGACGAGCTCGGCCGTCCCGTCGAGCGGGGCCTGGTGGTGGCCGAGTGCCTGGCGGCGTTGTGGTCCCGGTACCGCAGCCTGGCCGACGAGGGGCGCGCGATCGCGGCGGCATGGCGCGACTTCGCCGCACCGATGCTGGGGCGCCCGGTGGAATGGGAAGAGCGCACCGTGGTCCGACGTGGCACCGCCGAGTCGATTGACGATTCGGGCGCGCTGCTGGTGCGGACCGCCACAGGTGTGGCGCGGGTGACGACCGGCACGGTGCGATGGATGGCGCCATGAACGTGGACGAGCGAGGCCTCGAGGACCCCGATGACGGAACGGAGCGCGCCGTGGACGCGGGCGCGTTCTGCCGCGACGTCGAGGCCTATCTGTGCCGGCGCAACGAGGGACACCTCGTCCGGATCGTGGGGCCATCGTTCGACATGGTCTGCGGGTGGGCCCAGCGCGGCATTCCCCTCCGGATCGTCTGCCGGGGGATCGACCGGTGCGTGGAGCGCCAGGCGGCGAAGGGCGGCCGGCGGCGGCCGCTCCGGGTCGAGTTCTGCGAGGCCGACGTGCTGGACGTCTTCGATCAGTGGCGGAAGGCCGTTGGCGTGGCACCAGCCGCGGCGGGGACGCCCCGCGTGCGGACCGACTCCCTGCCCGCCCATCTCGACCGGGCGATCGCCCGGTCGAGATGGGCGGGCAGGG
>JABFRY010000295.1 GCA_013140955.1 Acidobacteriota bacterium | reverse complement strand
GCCTGTCCGTCGCGGAGCAGCGCCCAGGCCAGGGCGACGGACGCCTCGGCATCGTCGGGGCGCGCCGTCGTGGCGGCGTGGAACGCCCGCACGGCGTCGGGGGTTCGGCCCGCACGCAGGAGTACCTGGCCGAGTTCGTACCAGGCCGGGGCAAGCCAGGGGTAGCGACCAACGACGTGGCCCAGGCGTTCGGCCGCCCCGCCGTACTGGTGCCCGGCCGCCAGCAGGGCGGCACCGGAGAGTTCGCGCAGCAGAGCCGAACTCTCGCGCGTCGTCATCGCGGGCTCACTGGTGACAGGCGGCTGCAGCATGTCGAGCCAGCCCAGGCTGGCGCCGCGATCGGCCAGTGCTTCGGGGATGTCGGCCGGCGTGCGTGTACCTGGTCCGGTCCGCAGACGGTCTGCCGATCGCCGGAATTCGTCGAGCACCGTGGGTGGGACATCTGCAGGCCGGGCCTCGTCCACGGCTTCGAGGCGCTCGTTCTCGGTCCGGACGTAACGCACCCCGTCCCGAAGCAGCGCCACATACGGAGGTCGTCCCAGCCGGAAGTGGGCGGCCATCGACTCGGAGTAGATCCCGGACGGGGGTGGTTCCAGGTCCTCTCCGTCGAGCACCGCACGCAGCGAGCGGCCGGCGAGGCCGTCGGGCGTCGGGGCCCGCACGAGGTCCAGGATGGTGGGCACCACGTCCACCTGCTGCACGGGCTCGGCGACCCGTCGTCCGGCGCCGGCGGCATCTGGCTGCTTCACGATGAAAGGCACCCGCACGGCACGCTCGGCGAGCGGGTCGTCGCCGCTCAGGTCGCCATGCGCGCCGACGACGAGGATCGTGGCGTCGTCGTAGAACCCCTTGTCCTTGAGGAGATCGACCAGCCGCCCCAGTGCCGCATCCGCCGGTCCGGCATCGACGTGCGCGAAGAGGAAGAACCGCTGGTCCTGCTGCCCCTCCACCCAGGGCTCGATGGCGTCGATCGTCAGCTCGCCGTCGCGCATGGTCGTGACGGCTCCGGCCGCGGCGTCGGCCTCGAGGCTGGTTTCGTAGACCGTGAACCCCTGGTTCAGCCCACTGTCCGGCCCGAGCAGGGGCGACGAGACTGCGCCTCCGGTGTCGAAGCCCCTCGCGTCGAGCAGTTCGGCCAGCGTGCGGGCCTCACGCCCGAGAGAGAACCCCACATCGTTCCGCACCCCGTGCGCCGGGGGGAGCGTGCCGGTGAACAGGGAGGCGTGCGACGGCAGCGTCTGTGTGGTGTGCGCGTAGGCCCGTTCGAACACCAGGCTCTCGGCGGCCAGGGCATCGATGGCCGGCGTGCTGCCGTCGCCACCGCCATAAGCCGCGAGGCGATCGGTGCGCAGGCCGTCCACGGACAGGAGGACGAGCGGCCCCAGATGGGGAGACGAACGCCTGGCATAGCGCCAGCCCACGGCGGCCGAGGTCGCGACGGCCAGGCCGAACAGGCCCAGGATGAGCGCGGCCTGCCAACGGCTCGTGACCCTTGAGGAGCGATGGGGCATCAGTGCGGACGTGCTGGCGGCTCGGAACGTTACTGACCAGCCCGGCGCAGGGCGGCCTCGGCCTCCACGACGCCCGGACTCGTCGGGTTGAGACGGGCAGCCTCCTCGAGGGCCGCTCGGGCGGCGGCGGTGTCGCCCGCGTCGAGGTGCACGAACACGAGGCCGAGCCGTGCCCGCTCGTAACCCATGTCGGCCTCCAGCACGTCCCCGTAGGCATCGACCGCACGCGCCAGGAGGGCTGCGCGTTCCTCGACGTCCGTCGTGGTGCGCGCCTGCTCGCGGTAGAGCCCTCCGAGCACCATTCCCACCATCGTCAGCGTGGGGCTGTCGCGGTGGAGGCGCTCGAATGCCGCCGTGGCTTCGGCGTGGCGTCCTGCTTCTGCCAGCGCTCCGGCCTCGGTGATCCGATCCGCGATGTCGTTCGGGAGCGTGCCCCCGGGAGGCTCTGGCGTCGGCGCCAGCCTGAACGCGAAGTTGCCGGGGTTGCCGGTCCGCACCGTCATGGGCGCGACAAGCGTCTGGAAGCCCGGGGCACTGACGACGAACGTCCACACGGTGCCGCCGCTCAGCCCGATCATGCCGAAGCGCCCCTTGGCATCCGTCGTCGACGTCACCTGCCGCGGGCCACGGTCCTCGTTGTCCGCCTGCACGATGGCGCCCGGTACGGGTTGCCCCGTCGTGCTCCGGACGATTCCCGCCACACGCGCCGTCTGCGCGTGCGACGGCGCGGCCAGGGTCAGGGCCAGAGCCACCCCGAGGATCGCACGTCGAGCCGTCATAGTCGCCTCCACCGCAGGCTGTCGAGGAAGGGGTTCATCTTACCGTAGCCGGTGCACCGGGTTCCCGTCCGGTCAGTACAGCTGATACAGCATGAGATAGATCACGACGCCGGTGACCGACACGTACATCCACAAGGGGAACGTCCATCGGGCCACCCGCACGTGCCGGTCGAACTGCTCCCGCCAGCCCCTGCGGGCGGTCACGAGCGCCAGCGGCACGATGAGGGCCGCCAGCACCACGTGTGTGACCAGGATCACGAAGTAGACCACACGGATCAGGCCCTCGCCGGGGAACGGCCGGGAGCCCACATTGGCGTGGTAGATCACGTACGACACCAGGAACAAGGCCGACATGGCCAGGGCTCCGAGCATGCAGCGCATGTGGTTGCGCTGGTCTCCCCGGCGGATGAAGAGGTAGCCGGTCAGGAGCAGTGCCCCGGCCATCCCGTTGAGGACGGCATTCAGCGCGGGAAGGTCAGTCAGCTCCATGGGCCTACGGGGCCGACAACCAGACGCGGTCGGCGACGAGCGCGCCCCACAGGAGCGGGAGGTAGGTGATCGAGGCGAGGAACAGTCGCCGGGCTGCGGCCATGGAACGCTCATTCGCGAACTGTCCCGCCAGGGCGATGAAGACCAGGCCCAGCACCGTGGCCACGCTGCTGTAGAACACGCCGGCCAAGCCGACCACCGCCGGGAGCAGACTCACGGGCCAGAGGGCCGCCGCGTACAGCAGGGCCTGCCGACCGGTGCGGCGCCCGTCGCGCTCGATGACCGGGAGCAGCGGGATGCCGGCCGCCGCGTAGTCGTCGCGGTACATCCACGCGAGCGCAAGGAAGTGCGGCATCTGCCAGAAGAACACGATGCCGAACAGGACGAGGGCGGGCTCGGAGACGCTGCCCGCGCCGGCCGCCCAGCCGATGAC
>JABFRY010000228.1 GCA_013140955.1 Acidobacteriota bacterium | reverse complement strand
GAGCCCTCCTGAGCGAGGGCCCGGCGCGCGCAGACCGCGGGGGGCCGGCCGGGCGAGCCCGCCGGGCCCTCGCTCAGGAGGGCTCGACGGCCTGCTTGCCCGGATGGAACTCGGAGTACACGTAGACCGGGATGTCGAGGTGTCCCAGCCGCTCTTCCACCACGGGCTGAACCTCGGCCCAGTCGAGACCCCCGACGCCGGTCGCCAGTCGAGGCACCGCGAGCGAGGTGAACCCTTCTTTCTCCGCGATCTTCGCCAGCTCGCGCAGCGCATCGCGCACGTGCTTCACGGTCGCGCGGGACGGACGGGCCCCGTGGCCGTAGCCGCCTTCCTGCGTGATGAGATTGACGACGCGCACGCCGTCGGCACCTCCCCACATCCAGGCCGCCCCTGGCTGCGGGTGCTCGCGGCTGCACCAGTGATGGAAATCCTTGTGCATCGCCGGATACTGCTCGTGGAGGGCAAGGGCCAGGCCCTGCGTCATCGGATCGTTGGCGGCAATGCCGTGCGCGATGGCCTGAGCGCGGGTCAGCAGGATGTCGCCGGACACGTAGTGAATCATGAAGTCCTCTCAGCCGCAGGAAGGGAGGCGCAGCGTACGCAGGTGGTGGCCGCCGGGATCGCCGATAGACGCGCAGCGCCGATCGCGCCCCCGCAGCCCGCGCACAGTCCGTAGGTGCCGTTGTCGATGCGCTCGACGGCCTGACGCAACTGCTGCACCTCGGCCAAGCTCAACGCGTCGAGCCCCTCGAGCACTTCGTCGTTCTCCAGTTCGGTGGCCCGCTCCTGCCAGTCGCGGTCGCCGGGCTTGCGCAGATCCTGCTCGATCCGGCCCACCCGATTCGTCAGCGTCGCCACGCGCGAGAGCAGCGCTGCGCGCAACGCGTCGTGATCTCCCATCCGGTTCTGCTCCTCTCCGGCGGGCGTATGGCCGCCGCCACGGCCCGCATGTTCGCCAGGCCGCGGCGATCCTCGCGTGCCGGTGATGATTGTCCCCGAGCTGCAGAGCCTGAATCCAGAGGGAAGAATCCGCAAGCACTGCTGAATTTCGCCCGACAGGTCAGGGACGGCCGATGAGACGGGAGAGTTCCTGCTCGTAGGCCTGGAAATCCTTCAGGTGGAGGACACGTGATTCCGGCACGGCGCCGATGAACGCACTTCCACCCAGCCACAACTCGACACCGGACGGGAGCTGTGAGGCGACGGTGCGCAGCTCGTGCCCCATGGAGGGATCGGAGGCCGCCTGCAGCGCCCCCAGCACCACGCCGTCCACGCGGCTCTGAATCGCCGCGTCCACGATATCTGCTGCGGGCAGGTCGGCGCCCACGTACACCACCCCGACCCCGTGCAGGGCGGCGAGTATGGCCGACACCAGGATGCCGAACTCGTGCCGGTCGCCGGACGGCGTCGCAAACAGCAGGCGCCTGGTGACCCGGTCGCGGCTCGACAGGCGAATGAGCGTCCCGAGCAGGTTGCGCACCGCGGCGGAAAACAGGTGCTCCTGGGCAATCGTCAGACGCCCCGCATGCCACTCTTCACCCACACGCTGCATCGCCGGCAACACCACCTCGTAGACGAACGCTCGTGGAGGCAGGACGGCGCCGAGCCGGCCGAGCTCGTCCTCGAGCGCCACGCTGTCGAAGCGTTGCAGGGCGCCGAGCAGCGCATCCGGGGATGCCGTGGTCTCGCGGCGGCGGCCGGCGCCGGGCAGCGGAGGCGCCCCGACAGGTGGGGGGTGCGCCGTGGCCGCCGCCTGCAGCAGCCCGAGCTGCGGGTTGGACAGCCGCGCGATGCGTCCGATGGCGTGCCCGCGCGCCACGAGCGTGGCGAGCAGCTGAAGGCGGTGGACGTCGTCGGACGTGTACAGGCGGCCGCGCTCGTCCCGGGTCGGCGTCACGACGGCATAGCGCCGCTCCCAGACACGCAAGGTGTCAACCGTGAGCCCGGTGGCCCGGGCGACCGCACCGATGGAAAACCGCAGGGTGTCCTCGCCCAAGATGCACGACTGTAGTCGTGAGAACTCGCCTATGTCAATAGTTTGTCCATAGTTTGATATGGACGAATCATTGACAACATTCCACAACAGAGAACATGATCCGGGACATGTCTCCAGGCTCCTCGCGTGCTCCACGTCAGCCTCTGGCGCCCCGCGGGGCGCGTCGGATCGCGGCCGGAGCTCCCGCGGCCGCCCGGCAGCCCCGGCCAGGGGTTCTCACGCTTGCCAGATGGTTCGACACGGCGGGTCCTGCGGGACAGCCCGACGACCGTCAGGTGGACTGGCTCCGGTGCCTGCCGTTCGTAGGTATCCACCTCCTCTGCCTCGGCCCCATCTGGACGGGGACGAGCCGGGCCGCCGTGCTCATCGCAGCGGCGCTCTATGTCGCGCGCGTCTTCGCCATCACCGGCTTCTACCACCGGTATTTCTCGCATCGCGCCTTCCGCGCGTCACGGCCTGTCCAGTTCCTGATGGCACTCGCGGGCAACGCCGCGGCCCAGCGGGGCCCCATCTGGTGGGCCGCCCACCACCGGAACCACCATCGCCACGCCGAGCAGCCCGAAGATCTCCACTCTCCGGCGCAGTACGGGTTCTGGCGCAGTCACATGCTCTGGTTCATGACCGGACGCGGGTTCCGCACCGAGCATCGCTACGTGCCCGATCTGCTCCGGTATCCCGAGCTTCGGCTGCTCGACCGCTTCGACTGGATCGTGCCCGTCGGTCTGCTCGTCGGCCTGGCCGTGCTGGGCGCCTGGCTCGAGCGCGCACGGCCGGCACTCGGCGCCACGGCCGGACAGATGGTCGTGTGGGGGTTCGGCATCTCCACCGTCGCCGTGTACCACGCCACCTACACCATCAACTCCGTGGCTCACCGCTGGGGACGCCGCCGGTTCCGCACCAGGGACGACAGCCGCAACAACGCGGTGCTCGCGCTCGTCACCCTCGGCGAGGGCTGGCACAACAACCACCATCACTATCCAGCGGCCGCACGCCAGGGGTTCTACTGGTGGGAGTTCGATCCCACCTACTACGGGCTGCTCGTCCTGTCGTGGCTCGGGCTCATCCGGGACCTGCGGCCGGTACCCGCCCATGTGCTGCAGCGCCGCCTGCTGCCGGAGGGTGGGTGAGATGCGGGTGGCCATCGTCGGCGCGGGGATCTCGGGGCTGGTGACGGCGCGTCTGCTCTCCCGGTGCCACGACGTCACCGTCTTCGAAGCGGGCCCCTGGGCGGGCGGTCATACCAACACGGTGACCGTGGGCGCCGGGCCGGCGCCCCTGTCCGTGGACACCGGCTTCATCGTGTTCAACCGGCGCACGTACCCGAATTTCTGCACCCTGCTGGACCAGCTGGGTGTGGCGTCGGTCGAGACGACGATGAGCTTCAGCGTGAGCTGCGAGCGCACGGGCATCGAGTACAACGGCACGTCGCTCGACACGTTGTTCGCCCAGCGGCGCAACCTGCTGCGGCCCGGCTTTCTCCGCATGGTGCGCGACATCCTCGCGTTCAACCGGCACGGCGAACGGCAGGTGGCTGCGGCCGGCGAGGACACCGTCGAGGCGTTCCTCGACGCCCATCGCTACGGCCAGGGCTTCCGCGAGCGGTACCTGGTGCCGATGGGCGCCGCGATCTGGTCGTGCCCCCCGCGGACGTTCCTCCGGTTTCCGGTGCGGTTCGTCATGGACTTCTTCCGCAACCACGGCATGCTGCAGGTGCACGGCCGCCCCGTGTGGCGCGTTGTTCGGGGCGGAAGCGCGCGATACGTGGAGGCGCTCGTCGCACCCTTCGCCGATCGCGTCCGCCTGTCCACGCCGGTCCGACGCGTGCGCCGGACAGCAGCCGGCGTGGTCGTCGGCACCGATGCCGGCGCTGAGACCTTCGACGAGGTCGTGGTGGCGTGCCACAGCGACCAGGCCCTGGCGCTACTCGAGGACCCCTCTCCCGCGGAGCGCGCCGTGCTCGGCGCCTTTCCCTACCAGGCGAACGAGGCGGTCCTGCATACCGATGCCACCGCACTGCCGGCCAACCGCCGGGCGTGGGCGGCGTGGAACTACCGCATTCCCGCAGCGGGCAGCGACGGCGCGACGGTGACCTACCACATGAACGCCTTGCAGCACCTGCCTGGTCCGGAGGTGTACTGCGTGACGCTCAACGACGGGGCACGCCTCGACCCCAGCCGCGTCCTTCGCACATTCACCTATTACCACCCCATCTTCACCGCGGGACGCGACGCCGCCCGGCACCGCCATCCCGAGCTGATCCGTCGCGAGGGACTCTCCTATTGCGGCGCGTACTGGGGCTACGGCTTCCACGAGGACGGGGTCAACAGCGCGCTCGCCGTCTGCCGTGCCTTCGGGCAGGACCTCTGATGGAGAGCTGCCTCTACGAGGGCTGGGTGCGGCACCGCCGGGTGGCGCCTCGACACGCCTTCACGATGCCGCTGTTCATGACCTATCTCGATCTCGACGAACTCGAGGACGTCTTCCGGGGCCGCTGGCTGTGGTCCACGAGCTCCCCGGCCCTGGCGTGGTTCCGCCGCGCCGATCACTTCGGCGACCCTGCGATCCCGCTGGCGCACGCGGTACGCACGCTGGTGGCCGACCGGCTGGGACGACGCCCCGAGGGACCCATCCGGCTGCTGACGCACCTCCGCTATGCAGGCTACATCTTCAACCCGGTCAGCCTCTTCTACTGCTTCGATCGGGCAGGCACCGGCCTCGAGGCCGTCGTGGCGGACGTCACGAACACGCCCTGGGGCGAGCGCCACCAGTACGTGGTCCCGCTCGGAGGCACCGACCGCGCCCGCCTGCGGAAGGCCTTCCACGTGTCGCCGTTCATGCCCATGGCACAGGACTACGAGTGGCGGTTCGGCACGCCGGACCGCCAGCTGGCTGTCCGCATGGTCAACCGTGAGGCAGGGCGCGAGACGTTCGACGCCACACTCTGGCTGGAACGGCGGCCTCTCACGAGCGGGGCGCTCGCACGCGTGCTGGTGCGCTATCCCGCACTGACGGCCCGCGTCACGCTCGGCATCTACTGGCAGGCGCTGCGGCTGCTCGCCAAGGGCACACCGTTCCATCCGCACCCGCGCCACTCGCGCCCACCGGAGGCCCGCCCGTGATCACCGATCTCCTTCGTTCCCGCGTCGTCAGCCACTTGCAGGGCCTTCGCCGCGGGTCACTCGTCCTCGAAGACGACCGCGGTCGCGTCCGGTTCGGCGGGCACGAGCGGCCGGACCTGCGTGCCACGATCCGGGTGCACTCACCGCGCCTGTACCACAACGTGGCGCTGCGCGGCTCGCTCGGCGCAGCCGAGTCGTACCTGGAGGGCCACTGGACGGCCGACGACCTGACGAACGCGCTGCGGATCTTCGCGGCGAACCTCGAAGCGACCGGCCGCATCGAGTCGCCCCTGACGCGCCTGTTGACACTGCCGGCGACGCTCGGCCACCGCCTGCGCGGCAACTCCCGCCGAGGCAGCCGGAGGAACATCCGCGACCACTACGACCTCGGCAACGCCTTCTTCGCGCAGTTCCTCGACGACACGATGACGTACTCGTGCGGCGTCTTCGAGTCGCCGCACGCGGATCTGCAGGCGGCATCGGTGGCCAAACTGGACCGGGTGTGCCGGAAGCTCGCCCTGCAGCCTGCCGACCACGTGCTGGAGATCGGCACCGGCTGGGGCAGCTTCGCGGTGCACGCCGCGAGCCGCTACGGGTGTCGCGTGACCACGACCACCATCTCGGAGGCGCAGTACGAGACGGCCGCGGCGCGCGTGCGGGAGGCCGGCCTGGCCGAGCGCGTCACGCTGCTGCGGCGCGACTACAGGGACCTGTCGGGCACCTTCGACAAGCTGGCGTCGATCGAGATGATCGAGGCCGTGGGCGCCGAGCACCTGCCTGGCTACTTCGGCCACTGCGCCCGCCTCCTGGCGCCCCACGGGCAGATGCTGCTGCAGGGCATCGTCCTGCCGGAGCACCGGTATGGCCCGTACCTCACCGGTGCCGACTTCATCCAGCGCTACGTCTTTCCCGGCAGCGCCCTCACCTCGGTGGGCGCGATGAGCGCCGCCATCGGGCGGGCCACGGACTTCCGCATGGTGCAGATGGAAGACCTCTCCTCACACTACGCGCGGACCCTGCACCTGTGGCGCCGGCGCTTTCTGTCCCGCCTCGAGGAGGTGCGCCACCTGGGATACGACGAGCGGTTCATCCGGACGTGGGACTACTACCTGGCCTACTGCGAAGCCGGGTTCAGCGAGGCGTGCACGGGCGTCGTGCAGGTGCTGCTCGCGAGGCCCGGGTGTCCGGTGGACGCGGTGGCCGACGTCGGACCGGCCGGCGCAGTGCCGCTTCCGCTCGCGGGATGACTGGAGAGGCACGCAGGGCTGCGCGGCTGGGAAGACCCATTGGGAGACGACCATGACGGGTGACTGGCTCGTCGGCACAGCCACACGGGCGGCCGAGCGCGGATGGGTATCCGACCGCGCCATCCGGGCAGGCATCCGGGCCCTCTGCGCGCAGCGCCTGCGGGCAGAGACGCGGCGCCACGGGACAACCGGCGTGCTCATGGAACGCGCCTTCATCGACTGGCTCCGCGGGTGCGACGTGGCACCCGTGCCGGCCAAAGCGAACGAGCAGCACTATGAGCTGCCAGCCGCGTTCTTCGAGCTGATGCTCGGCCCGCAGCTGAAATACAGCTCGTGCTGGTGGAACGCGCCCGTCGCATCCCTGGGCGACGCCGAGGAGGATGCGCTGGCCGAAACGGCTCGACGGGCGGGCATCGGCGACGGGATGCGCGTCCTCGACCTGGGCTGCGGGTGGGGATCGCTGTCGCTCTGGATGGCACGCCGCCACCCGGGCAGCGAGATCGTGGCCGTGTCCAACTCCGCGGCACAGCGACGGTTCATCGAAGAGCGGGCCGCGGCCCTTGGCCTGCGCAACCTCATGGTCGTCACGGCCGACATGAACACGTTCGCACCCGGCGGGACCTTCGACCGCGTGGTCTCGGTCGAGATGTTCGAGCACATGCGCAACTACCACGTGCTGCTGGACCGGGTGGCCTCGTGGCTCACGCCGGGAGGCCGGCTATTCGTGCACGTCTTCTGTCACCGCTCCTACAGCTACGTCTTCGAGGACGGCGGCGCGCACAACTGGATGGGGCGCCACTTCTTCACTGGCGGATTGATGCCCTCGGCCACCCTCCTGCCCTCAATACCGTCACGCCTGACGCTCGAGGCGCAGTGGATGTGGGATGGCCGGCACTACGAACGCACCGCCAACGCGTGGCTGGCACGGCTGGACGCCGCGCGGGACGACGCCCTGACCATTCTCGCGACCGCCTACGGCACCGACATGGCGGCCATCTGGCTGCAGCGATGGCGGATCTTCCTGATGGCGTGCGCCGAGCTCTTCGGGTACGACGACGGCGCGGAATGGGGTGTCGTGCACCACCGCTTCACGCGGACGACGTAGCCACGTATCGTAACGCGCGGGATCCGATGTGCCACGCATCGACGGGTGGCGGAGCCGGAGCCCCCGAACATCGCTGCACGCCGACGATGCGGTCGCGGCGCTCTACGGCACCCGTACAGAACAAGGGGTCGGGCGGCAATGCCACCCGACCCCCTGCGCGTTACGTCAGCCCAGGACTAGAAGTCGAGGGTGTAGCTGATCTTCAGCAGACGGGCGTTGAGGATTTCCGTCGGCCGCTGATAGTTCGCGAACGACTGGTTCACCTCGATCTGCGCGTTCGAGTTGAGCGCGTTGAAGAGGTCGAGGCTGATGACCGACCGCGACCGGCCGAAGCGCAGGACCTTGCCGAACCGGATGTCCATCTCGTTGCGGCGGTCCGTGTACTGCTCGAAGGGCGCCACGACGCCCGTCACCTGGTTCGGACGGCCACCCGAGAGCGGCCGGCCGAGGGTCGAGTTGGCCGCCAGGTAGGCGTTGGTCGCCACGAAGCCGGGCGCCAGGTCCGTGCCGTTGACGCTGCGGAACGTGCCCGAGACCTGCACGTCCGCCACCGGCACCGTGTAGACGCCGTACAGCTTGAACTGCGCCAGCCAGGGCTCCTGCCGGTCGCAGAAGCTGGCCGAGCGGAGCTGCGCCACGCCGTTGGGCGTGCCGCTGGCATCGCCAGCCGTCAGCGTCAGCATCTCGGGAAGCTCCGAGACGATTTCGCAGTCGTTGATCGACACGCGACCGAACGAGTAGCCACCCTGCAGCGTGAGGCCGTTCTGGAGCCGCGCGTTGACCGCGAAGTCCATCCCGTTCCACACCTCGGTCTGGTCGCCGATCTTGCCCGACAGCGTGTTGTAGTTCTGGACCTGGCCGAACTTGGCGGCGCTCACTTCATAGAGGCCGCTGATCGTATTGCCGCCGCCGCCCGGCAGGCGCGCATCGGTCGGCGCCGTCAGGCTGTACTCGGTGAAGTCGGCCGCGGTGACCGCGAGGTTGTCCGTGACGCGGAAGTTGGCCCAGGCGCGGCGGAAGTAGCCCACGTCCACGCCGATGCCGCGCGCCACTTCGTGCGCCACGCTCGTCGAGATTTCCCAGTTGGTCTGGCGGTTGTTCCAGCCCGAGATCAGGTCCGGATCGAACGTGGCCGCGGGCGCCGCCGTGCCGAAGTTGCGGTTGTTCACCACGCCGCACTCGCCGTTGACGCCGAGGTTGAGGATGTCGCAGTCGGGCACGAAATTCCGGTTCGCATCCGTCCACGGCCGCGTCACCTCGGTCACCATCGCCAGCACGGGGTTCGGGTCACGGCCGAGGCCGTTGAGCGTCTGGCCGAGCAGGTACTTGTTGAACGACGCCTTCACGGCCGTCCGGCCCGTGCCGAACACGTCCCATGCGACGCCCGTCCGGTAGGTGAAGTCCTTCCAGTTGATGTTGTCCTGCGCGGGGAACGTGATGTTTCGGCTCGGGCCGAGCGGGTCGGCGCCGAGGGTCTGCTCCGGGAAGCTCGTCTTGAAGAAGTCGAGCCGGCCGGCCAGGCTGATGGTCAGACGGTCCAGCGTGATCCGGTCCTGCGCGTAGAAGCCCATGTCGCGGTCCAGGTTCGTCTGGGCCACGTAGCTCTGGCGCATCGTGATCTGGTTCGGCACGCCGTTGTTGAACCGGTAGCTCAGGCCGTTGAGCACGTACTGGTTCTCCCACAGGTGGCCGGCCGTGTTGTTCATTCCGACCTTCACCGCGTGCGTGCCCGTCACGTACGACGCCGCACCCCGGTACGTGAGGCTCGGCACCGACGTGTTGTTGTAGTTCACGCGGGTGCGGTAGGTCAGGTTGTTGCTCTGCTCGGTCACCGAGATGAGCTGCGGGAGGATCGCTTCCTGCTCGGGCGTGATCGAGCCCGTGGACGCGCGCAGGTGCATGTCGCCCCACCGCTCGTAGAGCGCCAGGCCCACGGCCTCGAGGAGCAGGCGGTTGGTCACCGGCGACGTCCATTCGAGGTGCTGCTGCTTCAGGTTCGGGAACCGCCGGTCGCGGCTCGCCTCGAGCGCCCGCGTCGCGCTCGACTGATTCGGACAGTTGCACCACGTGTCCGCCTTGAACGTGCCCGCGAACTTGTTGCGCGGGGTCGCCTGCCAGGTCACGCGGATGCTGTTGTTGGTCTGGTCGCCCTTGTTGACCACCGGGCTGTTCGGGTCGGCCACGAACAGCCACTCGTTCGGGTTGAACGCGTTGACGTTCTCGAAGATCGGCGACTGCGTCTCCACCTTGTTGATGCGCGTGGAGAACCAGAACCACAGCTTGTCGCGCTTGAAAGGACCACCGAACGACTCGTTCAGGTCGAACGTCTTCAGCAGCCGGTTGGGGGTGCCGAGCCCGGCCGCCACCAGCTCGTCGCTGAAGTTGTCGGCCTGCATCGAGTCGTTGGCGAAGCTCAGGAAGGTGGAGTTGGCGAACGTGTTGCCGCCGTCCTTCGGGATGAAGTTCACGCGCACGCCGCCGGTCGGCAGGTCCGCGCCGAGCGACGTCGTGTCCACGGTGACTTCGGCCGCGGAACCCACGTCCGGCGTCTGGCCACCGATGTTGCCACCGGCCTGCAGCGTCATCGTGCTCACGCCGTTCACGGTGATGCGCTGGTCCGTGTTCCGCGAACCGTGCACGCGCACGCTCTGGCCCACGTCCTGGATCGCCGAGCCGCCGACGTCGTTGCCGCCGCCCACCGTGGACGGAATCATGC
>JABFRY010000538.1 GCA_013140955.1 Acidobacteriota bacterium | reverse complement strand
GTCGGCGGCACGGCGACCGGCGGCATGGCGGGCCGCATCCTTACGGCGGTCGTGGCCGATGTGGCGTCATGGCGGACCGCACTGGCGCTCGTTGGCGGCCTCGGGCTTCTGGCCACCGTCGTCGTCTGGCTTGCCCTCCCGCCCTCGCGCCACTTCAGGCCCGGCCCGCTCCTGCCGCGGACGCGCCTGGCCACCTATGGCCGCCACCTGCGCGACGGTGTCCTCAGGGATCTCTTCCTGCTGGGATTCCTCGCGATGGGCTGCTTCGTGACCGTGTACAACTACGTGGCGTTTCGCCTCGAGGCACCGCCCTACCTGCTGGGACAGTCGGCCACCGGGTTCATCTTCACCCTGTACCTGCTCGGCACGGTGAGCTCGGCCTGGGTCGATCGGCTCGCCCGGCGCGTGGGCCGCGCCGGGGCGCTCCGCGTCAGCCTCTCCTGCATGCTCGCGGGAACCCTGAGTTCGCTGGCGACACCGCTCGTTCTCGTGGTGCTGTCGGTCGCCGTCTTCACCGTCGGGTTCTTCGCCGCCCACTCGGTGGTGAGCAGCTGGGTCGGGGCGCGCGGCAGCCACGGGCGCGCCCAGGCCTCGTCGCTGTACCTGTGCGCCTACTACCTCGGGTCCAGCCTGGCCGGTGCGGCGGGCGGCGTGTTCTGGGATCTCTTCGGGTGGTCGGGCGTCGGCGGCTTCGTGACCGCGCTGCTGCTCGCGTCGCTGGTGCTCCTGCGGCGCCTCGCCCGCGACGAGGCGTCGGCCGTGCTCGCTCAGTCGTCCGTGCCCGGCTGAGGGTAGGTCCGGGCCAGGAAGCGGTCCCACAGCCGATCGGGCAGCATTCGCCGCAGCGTCAGCAGGAACGTGGCCGACGCCGACACCGTGTACCGCGTGCGCGGCCGGCGGGCGCGCAGCGCCGCTTCCACGATGCGGGCCACGTCGTCCGGGGTACCCGCAAGGCGCGCCATCGGACCCCTGACGTACGACTCGACGGTGATGCGTGCGACCTCGGCGTGAAAGCGTGCGTAGGGAGGCCGCGTCAGCCAGGCGCTGGCCAGGCTCGACGTGGCCGCCTGGGCGAAGCGCGACCGGATGAGGCCCGGCTGCACGACCACCACGTCGATCCCGAAGCGTGCCACCTCGAAGCGGACGGCATCGCTCAGCGCCTCGAGCGCGTGCTTGGTGGCATGGTAGTAGCCGCCGCCGGGCAGGGTGAGGCGACCACCCATCGAGCTGATGTTGATGATGCGTCCGCCGCGGCGGTGCCGCATGCCGGGCAGCACCAGTTGCATCAGGCGCGCCGGCCCGAAGACGTTCGTCTCGAACTGGCGCCGGACGTCGTCGGGCGGCACGGCCTCGATGGCCCCGCTCTGGCTGTAGCCCGCCACGTTGACGAGGGCGCCGACCGCCCCGTGCGCGTCCACGATCGCCGACACGGCCGCCTGCATCGACGCCTCGCTGGTGACGTCGAGGCTCAACGTGCGGCACCCCGCCCGTGCGCACTCGTCGAGCGTGTCCAGTTGACGGGCGGTGGCGTAGACCAGCCAGCCCGCCCGTGCCAGGCGCAGCGCCACGGCCTCCCCGATGCCCGAGGAGCAACCGGTCACGAGCACCGGGCCGCACGCCACGCGGCCGGACCCGCCTGCGCCCCGCTCCTGCAGTCCAGCGCGATCCTCCGGTCCGACGACGCCAGACCGCACGAGCACTAGCCGTGCCCGTGCAGGCGCTTCAGCATGCCCGGCCGCAGGACGAATTTCCGCCCGGCGCGCCGCCAGTAGGGCGCCAGCGGCCCGCGCATCGCGGCATGCTGGCGGTTCTGCCGGTTCTCGCTGTCGAGCCGCTTGTGGATGATGTAGCGCACCTGCCCGTACGGATCGATCATCACGGTGCATCCGCCGTTGACGTCGAAGAGGTCGTTGCCCCGTGTGACGGTGCACGACTGCGTGACCTCGGCCACCAGATCGAACAACACGTCCCCATTGGGCTGGGCGCGGCGGCTGACCCGCACCGACTGCACGGTGGGGGGCGACGCCTGGGTCACCCGCGCGGGCAGCCGCCCGGACGGCGCCACGATCTGGAAGTGGCGCGCGTGCGCCGGGCTGCTGACGAACGTTCCCAGCGCGCGGGCCTGGCGCATCAGTTCGTCGGCATCTGCCGGACGGCCCGGGTCGCCCGCGAAGCGCAGCTCGCTGAACGCCAGGCCCGGGATGACGAGCGGCGTCTGCGGCGGCTGCCACCTGACCGCATCCTCGGTCATGAAGCGGACGTGGTCCGGAAAGAGGTTGCGTCGCCGGAACGAGCGCATCAGCGCCTCCCGATAGCCCCACCGGTCGCTCTGTTCCACGTCGCCGTCGGCGGTGATGAGTGCGCGGAGGAACTCGCCGAGCTCCATGTCGGAGGGCGGACAGTAGTCCACGGCCCTGATGCAGATGTCGAGAAACTGTGTGGCGACGTCCTTCGCTTCCTTGGCGAGGGCTTTCACCAGCGCCTCCCCGAGAGGGGCCGTGCCCGCCGCGCGCGGATTGATGCCCGCCATCTGGAAGTAGCGTTCGGTCTTCCTCGACACGATGGTCGTGAAGGCTTCGAACACGGCCGAGACGAGGACGGAGCCGAGCGCGTGGGGCTCGTCCCCCGCATCCTCGTAGCACACCGGACGGCGGTCCCTGTCGGCCGCCACGTCGGAGTCGAAGGCTGCCACGCCGTCCACGTCCACGGCCGAGCGCAGGGCCGCGCCCCGGCCGCCGCGCGCACGCGCGTATCCGAACTCGCGTGCGAGGTCTGCCAGCAGGCCACTGCGGGTGAACACGCCGCCCGCCGTGCGGATGGCCTGCTCGACGACCTCTTCGTACGTGAAGTGCAGGAACAGCGCGACCAGGTCGCCCAGAGCCTCGTGGAAGGCGGGGACGTCCACGTTGGTGGGCAACATGAACTGCGAGCGGAGCCCGTCGAGCAGGGCGTGCGTGGTCTCGTGCGCGATGATGTCGTGGCTGAGCGCGGTGCAGATGAGCCCCTTCCGCACGGTGAAGCCGGCCGGCCTGGTGCCGGCGGGGAAGTAGCCGAACGACAGGTCGCCCGTCTCGCGGCTGTAGCCCGCATTGCGGCCCTTGAACCCGAACGGGCGCACGACGAGGCGCAGGGGCTGTCCCTCGACTGGCGGGATGGCCCACGCGATATCGCGGCCGAGCGCCCGCCGGAAGGCCGTGTAGGTGAGGCTGCAGATGGCCTACGC
>JABFRY010000543.1 GCA_013140955.1 Acidobacteriota bacterium | reverse complement strand
CGGCAGACGCTGCGTGACGAGTTCCACACCGTGGACACGGGCGAGGCGCGCGTCGTGCTCGTCGAGGCGGGCGCGACCATCCTCCCGGCGTTTCCCGAGCGGCTCCGCCGGGCGGCGCGGCGTTCGCTCGACCGTCTCGGCGTCCGGGTGCTCGAGGGCACGCGCGTCACCGACATCGATGCCGGCGGCGTCACCCTCGAGGGCGCCGAGGGGCGCATCGACGCCGACACGGTGCTGTGGGCGGCGGGCGTGGCGGCCTCACCCCTCCTGACCACGCTAGGCGTGGCGCTCGATCGGGCGGGTCGTGTGGTGGTGGAACCCGACCTGTCCGTGCCGGGATATCCCGAGGTCTTCGTGGTCGGCGACGCGGCGGCCTTCGAGCAGGAGGGACGGATGCTGCCCGGCGTGGCCCAGGTGGCCATGCAGGGCGCGGCGCACGCGGCGCGCACCATTGCGGCACGTGTCCGGGGCGGTCCCGCCCCCGGCACGTTTCGCTACCGGGATCTGGGCAGCATGGCCATCGTCGGTCGTGGCGCGGCCATCGCCGACCTGGGATGGGCGAGGTTCTCGGGGCCGCTGGCCTGGTTCGTGTGGCTCTTCCTCCACATCTTCATGCTCATCGGGTTCCGCAACCGCCTGGCGGTCATGCTGCAGTGGGCGGTCGCCTACGTCACCTTCCAGCGCAGCGCACGGCTGATCACCGGGCAGGGAGACCGCGGGGGAGAGGCGGTGCCGGGCACGCGGTCTCAGGACCGGCGCGGCGGATAGTGCGTGGCGACGTAGGTGTCCACGAGTTCCCGGAATCCGGTGGCCAGCTCGTCGTACGTGCCCCTGAGGGTGGTGGCGTGCTGGCCGTCGATGAACACCGGGCAGTGCGGCGCCTCGCCCGTGCCGGGGAGGCTGATGCCGATGTTGGCGGCCTTCGACTCGCCGGGACCGTTGACCACGCAGCCCATGACCGCCAGCGTCAGCGTCTCGACACCCTCGTAGCGCGTGCGCCAGTCCGGCATCCGCTCACGGATGTAGTCCTGCGTCCGTTCGGCCAGTTCCTGGAACGTCGAACTCGTCGTCCGGCCGCAGCCGGGACACGCCGTGACGCTCGGGGCGAACGCGCGGATGCCCAGCGCCTGCAGCAGCTCGCACGCGGCATACACCTCTTCGCGACGGTCGCCCCCCGGTCGCGGCGTGAGCGAGATGCGGATCGTGTCGCCGATGCCCTCGTTCAGCAGCACGCCCATGGCCGAGGCCGACCAGACCAGGCCCTTGATGCCCATGCCCGCCTCGGTCAGGCCGAGGTGCAGCGGCTGGTCCGTACGCCGGGCGAGTTCCCGGTACACGGCGATGAGATCGCGCGGGCGCGAGACCTTGCACGAGATGATGATCTGGTCCGGCCGCAGGCCCGCCTCGAGCGCGAGCGCCGTGGACTCCACCGCCGAGAGCACCATGCACTCGTTGAGGATCTCCTCGGACGTGCGGCCGAGCGCGCGGTCGGTGTTCTCCTGCATCTTCTGGACGACGAGCTCCTGGTTGAGGGAGCCGCCGTTGACGCCGATGCGCACCGGCTTGCCGTGGTCGCGGGCCACCTGGCAGATGGTGGTGAACTGCTCGTCGCGGCGGCGACCGGTTCCCACGTTCCCCGGGTTGATGCGGTACTTGTCGAGCGCCGCAGCGCACGCGGGATGGCGCGTGAGGAGCAGGTGGCCGTTGTAGTGGAAGTCGCCGATGAGCGGCGCCGTGCACCCGGCATCCAACATCCGCTGGCGGATCTCGGGCACCGCCGCGGCGGCCTCGGGCACGTTGACCGTCACCCGGACGAGTTCGGAACCCGCCTCGGCCAGCTCGATGCACTGACGGGCGGTGGCCGCGGCATCGGCCGTATCGGTCATGGTCATCGACTGGACCACGACGGGGGCGCCGCCGCCGACCTGGACGTGGCCGACGCGGACGCCGATGGTCTTATGAAGGCGTGCGATGGCTGGCATGGCGTGCGCCGACCATGGTACTTCAGCCGGTTGGCCAGCTCGACGCGTCAGTCGTCCTGGAGGCGCCGGCGCAGGGCCTGCAGCTCCCGCCGCCGGGCTGGACTGACGGTCGGGTAGCGGAGGTCGAGGCCCCGAAGCGTGGCCACGAGGACCTCCGACGCGATCAGCCGGGCATTCTCCTTGTCGTCGGCCGGCACGACGTACCACGGCGCGTGCGCCGTGCTCGTGCTGGCCAGGCAGTCCTCGTACGCGCGCCGGTAGCTGTCCCAGTGCTGGCGCTCGGCGACGTCGCCCTCGCTGAACTTCCAGTTCTTGTCCGGCTCGTCGATGCGGGCGAGGAAGCGCTCGCGCTGTTCGTCGCGGGACAGGTGCAGGAAGATCTTCACCACGCGGGTGCCGTTGCGGTCCAGGTGCGCCTCGTGGTCCACGATGGACCGGAACCGGTCCTTCCAGATCCGGCCCTTCGCCAGCGCCTCGGGCGGCAGCGCCTGCGCCGCCAGGATCTCCGGGTGCACGCGGACCACGAGCACCTCCTCGTAGTACGAGCGGTTGAAGATGCCGATGCGGCCGCGCTCGGGCAGGCACTGGGAGGTGCGCCACAGGAAGTCGTGGTCCAGCTCCGAGGCGCTCGGGTGCTTGAAGCTGAACACCTGCACACCCTGCGGATTCACGCCCGACATGACGTGGCGGATCGTGCCGTCCTTGCCCGCGGCATCCATGGCCTGCAGGATGAGCAACACCGCATAGCGGTTGTCGGCGTAGAGCACCTGCTGCAGGTCGGCAAGCGCCTGCACCTGGGCTTCGATCCGTCGCGAGTAGTCCTTCTTCGACCCGTACAGATGCGGCACGCGTGTGGGCCAGCGGTCCAGGTGGACACGGCGACCGGGCCGCACCCGGTACTGGTCGAGGTCGATGCCTGTGGCCTTCGTCGTCACATCCTGGACCGTTCAGGCGGGCTCGTCGGCGGCGCGCCAGCCGTCGCGCAGCAGCACACCGCGGATGTGGTCGGCGCGCGCCAGCGCCAGTTCCGGCGTGTCGTAGTTTTCCGCCCGGTCCATCACGCCATCGAAGAACCAGGTGAGGGTGGTCTGCCCGTTGCCAGGAAAAACCGTGGCGTGGGCGGTGGCACGTCCTCGCGTGAGGCGCCAGAGGACGGCGGGATCGGTGGCGTGGGCATCGGTCACGGGTTGAGTCCCGCGGCCATCGTACAACAGCCCCCGCATCGCCGGTCGCGGGCCGGCATACAAT
>JABFRY010000253.1 GCA_013140955.1 Acidobacteriota bacterium | reverse complement strand
CGATGGAGTCCTCCTCGGTGGCGAAACCCAGCGCCACCGCCGTGCTCATCGTGTTGTCCACCCAGTCGAGTCCGGCAGCCGCGTGCAGCGCGTTCACGCCCCGCTTCGTCGTGACCGTCGGGTCCGCGCCGCGCTCGAGGAGCAGGCGCATCATCGGCAGGTCGGACGCAACGGCGGCGCGAAGGAACGCGGTGGCCCCTTCACCCGTCAGCGAACTGCCCCCACCACCCATCGGCCGCCGGGCGCCACGCAGCAGTCTGGCGTCCACCTTGGCACCCGCGTCGAGGAGCGCCGTCGCCAGCTCGAGGGACGTGACGTTGGATTCGGGGCGTGGCGTCGGCCGGTTGTACACCCAGAGGAGCGAGCGGTGGTCGACGAGGGCGAACAGCGGCGTCTGACCACTGTTGTCGTCCACCTCCTGGTTCACGTCGGCGCCGGCCTTCACCAATGCGGCGGCCGTATCGTAGAAGCCGTTCATGATCGCCAGGTGCAGGGCGCTGAACCCCTCGGGGTCTACCGCCGTGATGTCGGCGCCCTTCTCGACGAGTGCCAGAACAGCGCGGGTCGCACCCGAGCGCGCCGCGTACATCAGGGCCGTGAGGCCACCTTTGGAGAAGTTCGTGTTGAAGTTCTGCAGGGCTTCGCCGTTGATGCCGTTGCGACGGTCACGTCCGTAGCGCCAGAGCGGCTCGCCTTCGAGGACATCCGCACGGGCGTCCACATCGGCACCGGCGCCGGCCAGCAGGGCAATGACCTCCGCATGGTCCTCGACCGCCGCCCACATGACCGCCGACTGGCCGTAGAAGCGCTCCCGGCCGTTCACGTCGGCGCCGGCCTCGAGGAGCGCACGTATCACGTCGAGGCGGCCCACCCGCGCCGCCGTGAGCAGCACCGGCTCACCCTCGCCCAGGCGGCTGTTCGGGTCGGCCCCGGCAGACAGCAGGGCCCGGGCGACATCGGCATGCCCCTCGACCACGGCCATGGCGAGCGGCGACACGTGGTACCGCGTCAGGGCGTTGACGTCGGCCCCGCCCGCCAGCAGGCGCGTCACCTCGTTGGTGTCCCCCGCCTCGGCGGCGCGATGAAGCGGCGTGGTGCCGATGGCGTCCACGCCGTCACGTCGTGTCGAGCCGGCGTCCTGGCCCAGGGCCGTCCCGGCCATGCCGACGACGAGGGCCAGAACGGATATCCCGCACATCGTTCGTCTACCGCGTCGACCACGTCGCTCGCTCATCGCCCTGCTCCCTTGATCGCCGTGACCATCACGGTGCCGCTCACGGTGCCCCTCAGAGTGCCTCTCACAGTGCTTCTCACAGTGCTTCTCACAGTGCTTCTCATCGTGCCGCTCATAGCGACACGGTGCCCGTGCTGTCGCCGAACCGGTCGATCTCGACCCCGCCCCCCTGGGCGAGCGACAGCAGGAGGTTGGCCATCGGTGTGTCGGTCTGCGGCAGGTGCCGGCCGCCGGAGAGCCGTCCGGAGTCGCCGCCGAGCAACACGACGGGCAGCGGGTCGAACGAGTGGACGTTCGGATTGCTCAGGCCGGAGCCCCAGAGCAGCAGCGAGTTGTCGAGGAGCGTGGCATCCCCCTCGCGCACGGACTCGAGCCTGGCGAGGAACCGGGCCACCAGCTGCGCGTGATAGGTGTTGGTCGCGGCGTACTGCGCAATGCGCTCGGGGTCGTTCTGGTGGTGCGACACGGCGTGGTGCGGCTCGTTGACGCCCACTTCGGGATAGGTGCGGCTGCTCAGCTCACGACCCATCATGAACGTGAACACGCGCGTGAGATCCGCCTCGAATGCGACTGCCATCAGGTCGAACATCAACCCGACGTGCTCGCTGTACGACTCGGGCACGCCGATCGGCGCGTCGAGCGTGGTGGACACCTGCCCATCCTTCTCGGCCCGCTCGATCCGCTGCTCGATCTCGCGCACGTTCTGCAGGAACCCGTCGACACGCTGGCGGTCGGGACCGGCCAGCGTCTGCTGCAACGACCGGGCCTGCACGGCCACCGCGTCGAGCACGCTCTGGCGGCGACGGAGCCGTGCCGCACGCTCCTCGGGCGTACCGGCGCCACCCGAGAAGAGGCGCTCGAACACCGACCGCGGGTTGAGCTCCATCGGCAGCGGCGTCGTGGGTGTGCGCCAGGAGATGGTGTTGGAGTAGGCGCAGCTGTACCCGATCTCGCACGAGCCCACCTGCGTGGTGAAGTCCTCCGCACAGATCTCGATGGACGGGAAGAGCGTGTCGGCCCCGTAGCGCCTGGCCAGCACCTGGTCGATCGTCGTGCCTGCCTCGATGTCGGCGCCTTCGGTGCGCTTCGGGTGGATGACACCCGACATGAAGGTCGGCTCGGCCAGCGCGTGGGCGCCCGCACGGGACGGGCCGCTGTGGAGGCCGCTGACGACGAGCAGGTGGTCGCGGAACGGCTCGAATGGCTGGAGGATCATGGGGAGCGCGAAGTCCTTGCCCACCGTCGCCGGCGTCCAGTGGTCGAGGATCATGCCGTTGGGCGAGTAGGCCGCAGCAAAGCGACGGACGGGCACTGCGGCCGTCTGCGCCAGTGCCGTCGCGGCGGGCACCATGGCGTCGAGCAGGGGCAGCGCCACGGTGGCGCCGAGCCCCCGGAGGAACGTGCGGCGGGGCAGGGCCTTCTTCGTCAAGAACATAATCTCGTCCTCCTGGCTGGGTGCACTCGATGGTGTTTCTTCGGCCGCGGCATCAGCGGGCCTGGTTGATGCGGTCGATGTCCGCGCGAGCCCTCTGCGGGGGCACGCGACTGCCCTCGGGAGGGGGCATCAGGAACGGCGCGCTCTTCACGATGCCCGCGATGAGCGCGGACGCGCGGTAGCCGGAGGCGGCCGCATCGCGCACCACGGCTCTCACGGCCGGCATGTCGCGATAGTCGAGTCCACGCCCGAGCGCATACGTCATCAGTTTCTCCGTCAGGGTGCCGACGAACACGTCGGGATCACGCAGGAGCGCTTCCCGAAGGTCTGCGACACCTGCGACGGTGGTCCCGTCGGCCAGCGTGTCACGCGCATCGATCGGCCGGCCGCCGTCACGCGTGCGCCACGCACCTGTCGCGTCGAAGTTCTCGAGGGAGAGGCCGATCGGGTCCATCACGCGGTGGCAACTCGCACACACGGGATTGGCGCGGTGCGCCGCCATGCGTTCGCGCATCGTGGCGGGCTTCGCCGTGCTTGCCAGGGGCGGGACGTCCGGGGGCGGAGGA
>JABFRY010000040.1 GCA_013140955.1 Acidobacteriota bacterium | reverse complement strand
CGCGAGCAGCGTCCATGCCCAGGACTCCCGCATGCCGGCGCCGCGCCGGAGCTCGGCGACCGGCCCGAGCGCCAGCAGGAGGGCGGCCACCAGCACGGCCCACGCCAGCGACCTGGAGAGACGGCGCACGGCGAGACGCGCACCGGCCAGCTCGCCCTCCGGGAGCGACGCGCGGAACAGCGGCGCGCCCGTGGGGTCGTCGACCACGAATCCGTCGGCGTTGGGGCCATCCACGGCCGTCGCGATGGGCTCGACCAGCAGACGCGCGCGGGATGTCGCGAGCACAAGGTCGGTCGACCCGTCTGCCGCGTCCGGTTCGGCGTCGGCGAGAATCCGTTCGGCGGCGATCGCGCCAACCGCGCGCGGTCCATCGGTCGCGCGCACTGGCCGGACATGGACCAGCCGAAGGCCCAGGGGCCCCTGCGCGAGGAACCAGCGCTCGTCAGCGGCCTGCAGCCGATCGGCCGGAAGTTCCGACGCGCGGCCGCTCCAGGCGAGCGGCTGTCCGGCTGCGGAGTAGACCGTGAGGGCCACCGGTTCGGTACCGGCCTCCGCTACGGCCCTGTCGGCACCCGTGAACAACGCGCGGAGCGCGTCGGCGTCATTCCCGGCGGCCGCCGCCAGGCTCGCGGGCACGTCGAGGGCCAGCGCCATGTCGCGCAGCACGAGACCGGCCGCCGCGATGTCGGCGCGCACGTCCTGCTCGACCAGGGCGGCTGCCGCCTCGTCCGTCCAGCCGAAGCGACGCACCTCGACGACACGCCCAGCGGCCAGGACAGCGGCCGCACACAGCGCGCCGAGGACGACGACCCTGGCGACGGCCCGCACCCGCCCGCGCTGCAGACGTCCCGCGTCATCGCTCCGCGTCACGAGCCCATTGTAGGGGCGGGGCAGGGCGCGATGCCGAATTCACATGCCCGTCGGTCCGCCGGGTGCCGGCGATGCGCCATACTAGGGGCGCCGTGCGTCACGTCCTCAGGCTCGCGCTCGCCAGGGGCGCGGTGGTCACCCTGGCCAATTGGCCGGTGGCGGTCATCCAGGCCACCGCCGATGCGCTCCTCAAGCTCCTCGTCCTCACACCGGTCGTGGGCGGACTGTTCCTCGTCGCCCTCGTCGTGGACACGGCGCCGGGCGAACTCGTCTCGCTCGACTGGCGACCGATGGCGGCCGCCATTGCCGCCGCACTCCTCGCCCATCCCCTCGTGCTGGTGGCATTCCTCGCGGCCGTGGCCGTGTCGCTCGTCGGGGGCACGCTGTTCGTCCTCCTGGCAAAGGGCGGCACGCTCGGCGTGCTCCTCGCGGGGGAGCGGGCCAGCCTGGAACAGGAGGGAGAACCTGCGATCGAGTGGCTCCCCGGGTGTGCCCGGTTCACGGTGGACCGCTTCGCCGCTTCGGCCAGCCGGCTGTTTCCGCGCTATGCCACCCTTGCCGCCTTGCTGACCGCGGTGTACGCCGCGTGCGGCGGCGCCTACCTCGCCTCGACACTCGGGCTCCCCGACGGGCCGGGGGGGCTGCCGTGGGTCGCGCTCGTCACCGCCGCGTTCGTGCTGGTGATCACGGCGGTGAACGTCTGCTACCTGCTCGTCCAGATCGTCGTCGCGGCAGAGGACTGTCCGCTGGTGCCGGCCCTCCGCCAGACCGCCCGGTTCGTGCGGCATACCGCCCGTGACGTGGGCGTCGTCGCTGGCGCGACGCTGGCGCTGATGGTCGCCGCGAGTGCCGCCTCGCTGCTGGCCGCGGCGGCCGTCGGCCTCATCGGATTCGTCCCCGTCTTCGGGCTCGCCCTGCTCCCGCTGCAGCTGGGCGCCTGGGTCCTCCGGTCGTGGCTCTTCCAGTGCCTGGGCCTGACGGCCGCCGGCGCCTATGCCACGCTCTACCGGCAGTTCGCCGAACGCAGGCCACTGGCCCTGGCGTCCCCGACGCTGGGCGCCGCGGTCCTGCCTGGACACTGAGCATGACCACCGACCACCGGCAGTTCCTCTCCCGCGGCGGTGCCCACCTGCACCAGTCCGCGATCCGGCGCATGGGCACCCTGGCCGCCCGCGTCCCGGATGTGATCACGCTCGCCGCGGGCTTCCCGGATCCCGCCACCTTCGCCTGGACCGACCTGCGCGACATCGCAGGCGACCTGCTCGCGGGCACCGATGCCAGCGTGCTGCAGTACGGGCCGACGCGAGGCTACGGCCCGCTCGTCGAGGCCGTGCGCGGGGTGCTCGACAGCCGGCACATCCACGTCGCCCCCGACGAGATCGTCGTCACCAGCGGCTCGCAGCAGGGCCTCGATCTGGTGGCGCGCGTGCTGCTCGATCCTGGGGACGTCGTGCTCGTCGAGGAGCCCACCTACACCGGCGCGATCTCGGTCTTCGTCAACGCACAGGCCGACGTGGTCGGTGTGCCGCAGGACGAGGAGGGCGTGGACCTCGACGCGCTCGAGGCCACGACCCGACGGCTCCGGGCGGAGGGCCGTCGGATCAAGTGCTTCTACGTGGTGCCGAATTTCCAGAACCCCACCGGACTCCTCATCAGTCCCGCCCGCCGATGTGGCCTGCTCGAGTGGGCCGCCCGGCACGATGTCCTGCTCATCGAGGACGACCCCTACGGCGTGCTCCGGTTCGAGGACTCGGCGGTCGAGGCCGACACGCGGGCCATTCGCGCCGACGACGGCGAGGGCCGGGTGCTGTACCTCTCGACCTTCTCCAAGACGCTGGCCCCCGGCCTGCGCGTCGGCTGGCTGGTGGCCCCGCCAGTGCTCGCCGAGCGCATCGATACCGCCAAGCAGGCGATCGACCTCTCGACGGGCGTCCTCGACCAGCGGGTCGTGTACGAGGCCCTGCGCCGCGGCGTCATCGAGCGCGCGCTGCCACGCCTCCGCCAGCACTACCGCGCCAAGCGCGACGTGATGGAGCAGTGCCTGCACGAGTCGTTCGGGGACCAGCTCCGCTGGCGATCGCCGCGCGGGGGATTCTTCCTCTGGGCCACGCTTCCGCCAGGGCTGAGCGACGAGGGCCTGCTGGAGCACGCCGTGGCACGGAAGGTCATCTTCGTCACGGGACGGGCGTTCTTCGTCCACGAAGACGTGCACGACCACATCCGCATCGGGTTCTCGACACCCACACCGGAGCGCATGCGCGAGGGGGTGCGCCGCCTGGCCGATGCCCTCATCGCGGCGCGGGAGCCCCCGGCGGCGCAGCCGTAGCGGGTGGGCCGGGCGGCGGTCCTGGCGCGGGCTCCGCACC
>JABFRY010000319.1 GCA_013140955.1 Acidobacteriota bacterium | reverse complement strand
TCGCTCAACCTGCTCAGTGTCGGGGCGAGCGGCACGAAGGCGGCGAGCGCGAGCGCCAGCAGGGGCAGGGCTGCCAGGATCGGATCGAAGCCCCCCACGTCGAGGTCGCCCATCAGCCAGCGGGCCGCGCGGTACACCTCGCCGAAGTCCGAGGCGTACTGGACGAACAGGATCAGGGCGGAGAAGAACGAGTTGAGCGTCACACCGGCCAGCAGGAGGACCGCGACCGACATCGCCCGCGACCGTACGGCGGCCAGCCAGTACACGAGCCCGGCCGCCACCGACGCGCCGCAGAGGCTGGCGAGCGGAACCGGCGACAGCCAGCCGATGCCCAGCGTCAGCCCGAACGTCATCGCCAGCATGGCGCCGAGCGACGCACCCGCCGACACGCCGAGCGTGAAGGGCGTGGCCAGCGGGTTGCGCAGCAGGGCCTGGAACACGACGCCGGCCGTGGCGAGCGCCGCACCGACCAGCGCCCCGGCCAGCACGCGCGGCACGCGCGCAATGAAGAGGATCTGCGCGTCCACGTTGTCGGCGAACGGGCGTGTCCGGTCGAAGGCGTCCGCCAGGTTCACCGGGGTGCTGCCCACGAGCGGCGCCAGTCCGCAGACCAGCAGGGCGAGCGCGCCGAAGAGGAGGGTCGTGCGAATTACCCGCGCCCGCACCGGCACGTGCGCCGGACGGGCCCCGAGGTCGAGCGTGCCGTCGAGCGTCGTCATCGGACCGGCCTCACCGGCAGGACCACGAGGCGACCCGATCGCTCGTGCGCCACGATGTCCACGTCCACGCCGTAGAGGGCCCGTACCGCGTCGTCGGTCAGCACGTCTCGCGTCGGGCCCTGCGCGAGCACGTGACCGTCCCGCAGCAGGATGAGTCGGTCACAGACCGACGCGGCCAGGTTCAGGTCGTGCGTGGCCATGAGCATCGTGATGCCCTGATCACGATTCAGGGCAGCAAGCAGCGACGCCACCTCGAGCTGGTAGCCCAGGTCCAGGGATGCCGTCGGTTCGTCGAGCAGCAGCACGTCGGTGGCCTGGACGAGCGCGGCCGCGATGACGACGCGCTGTTGTTCGCCGCCGCTCAGCGTGCCGAACGTCCGGTGGGCGAGGTGGCTCGTGCCGGTGGCGGCCAGCGCCCGCTCGGCATGCCGCAGATCGTCCGGACCTTCGAACTGGAAGCGTCCCAGGTGCGGATGGCGACCCATCAGCACCATTTCCATCGCGGTGTAGTCGAAGACCGGGTGGGTGGCCTGGGGGACGACCGCCAGTCGGCGAGCCAGTGCCCGGCGCGGCAGCGCCGTGACGTCCTGACCGTCGAGCGTCAGCACGCCACGATCCGGCCGCAGCATGCCGGCGCACAGGCGGAGCAGCGTGGTCTTGCCGCAGCCGTTCGGTCCGATGAGGCCCGTGAACGATCCGGTCGGGACCTCGAGGGCCACGTCGCGCAGCAGCCACGTCGGCGCGCGGTTCGTCCGGTCGCCCGCGTAGGCGAACGACAGACTATCCGCGCGCAGCATGGAGGGACCGGTGATGACCAGAGCAGGCGTGCAGGCAGACGCCGTCTCGTGGGTCAGGGTCGCAGAGACGCCTGGCGGGGTGCGGCCGACGTGAGCGGCTCGCGAGCATAACGTCCTCCCCGGCGTCCGTCGCGCCGGCGCCCGTCCTGAAAGGACGGGCGAAAGGGACAATGCCGGGGGAGAGGTCTCCTGGCTCGCGACCTATCGAGCGGCCAACCCGTCTTCCCACACCCGGAGGGGTGCAGTGACCCGTGGATCAGCCTGGTCGCTTACAGTGGCGGGACCGCGTGGGCTTCGCACCCACTTCCCTGTTCACCCGGTGGTGTCTGTTGCCGCCTGCACGGGCTCCACGCGTATGGTCCCCCTTCAGGCGGTTGTTGGCGGGCAGTATAGCACGCTAGAATTTGCAGGGGTTTTGACGTGATATCTCGCGTACGACGGGCCGGGCTCGGGGACATCGAGCAGAAGCTGCAGGCAGGCGAGCGGCTGTCGTTCGACGACGGCGTGCGCCTCTTCTCGTGCGGCGATCTGCAGGCAGTGGGCTGGCTCGCCAATCGCGATCGCGAGCGGCGTCACGGCGCCCGCACCTACTTCAACTACAACCTGCGGGTCGAGGCCACCAACGTCTGCACCGCGAGCTGTCTGTTCTGCTCGTTCGCACGCCTGCAGCCCGGCGACGACGGTGCCTACACGCTCTCGCTCGAACAGGCGTGGGACAAGCTGCGTCAGCGCGCGTCGCAGCCGCTCACCGAACTCCACATCGTGAACGGCCTGCATCCCGACCTGCCCTTCAGCTACTACACGGAGCTGCTGGCCGGCTACAAGCGCATCAGGCCGTCGATTCACCTCAAGTGCTTCACCGCGGTCGAGATCGCGTTCTTCGCCGACCTGTACGGCATGTCGGACCTGCAGGTGCTCGAGGCCCTGCAGGAGGCCGGGCTCGACTCGCTGCCGGGCGGGGGAGCGGAGATCTTCGCCGAGCGGGTCCGCCGGAAGATCTGCCACGACAAGTGCGGTGCCGATCGCTACCTCGACATCCACCGGCTGGCGCACGGGCTCGGGATGCGGTCGAACGTCACCATGCTGTACGGCCACATCGAGACCCTGGAGGAGCGCGTGGACCACATGCTCCGCGCGCGGGCGCTCCAGGACGAGACCGGCGGCTTTCAGGCCTTCATCCCCCTGGCCTTCCACCCCGACAACAACCAGATGCGGAAGCTGCCCGCGCCGGGCGCCGTCGATACGCTCACCGTGCACGCGGTGGCACGGCTGATGCTCGACAACATCCCGCACATCAAGGCGTTCTGGATTGCGACCGGCGTGGAGCTGGCGCAGGCGTCGCTGTGGTTCGGCGTGGACGATCTGGATGGAACCGTGCAGGAAGAGAAGATCTACCACATGGCCGGTTCCGGGACGCCCGAGGCCCTCACCACGGCCGACCTCACCGCGCTCATCCGGGCCGCCGGGCGCGAGCCCTACGAGCGCGACACGCTCTACAACATCGTGAACGCCCCTGGGGCTTCGGCGGCGGCTTCAGCCCCGGCTGCCGCGGCGCCGGCGGGCGCGGCCGGCTGACCCGTCGCTTTCCCGTTACGTTTCGCCGAATCCCGCTATAATCGACGGCAGGTCCAGGCCTCGGAAGCGATAGCTTCCTCAAGCGCCTGGGCTTTTTCATGTCCGCACTTTGCGAAATGTTTCACAAACTTCACAAAGGGGCGCCGAGGCCATGGGCACGATCATTCCGCTGCTGACCGAGTTCGAGAAGGAGCACCTCTCGGAGCGTCAGGCGTTGCCGGAACGCTACGTGGGTCTCTCCGACGAGGAGATGGCGGCACGCATTGCCGACGCACGCCGGGCCCTCGGCACGCGACTGGTGATCCTCGGGCACCACTACCAGCGCGATGAAGTGATCAGGTTCGCCGACTACACGGGCGACTCGTTCCGCCTGGCGCGGCAGATCGCGAGCCGTCCCGAGGCCGACTACATCATCTTCTGTGGCGTGCACTTCATGGCGGAGAGCGCCGACGTGCTGTGTGCCCCCCACCAGCAGGTGATCCTGCCCGACCTCGCGGCCGGGTGCTCCATGGCGGACATGGCGGCGCCCGACCAGCTCGTCACCACCTGGGAGGAGCTGACGGCCCTGGGCGTGCGCGGCATCGTGCCGGTCACGTACATCAACTCCGCCGCCTCCATCAAGGCGTTCGTCGGCGAGCGGGGCGGCACGGTGTGCACGTCGTCGAACGCCGCGGCAACGTTGCGCTGGGCGTTCGAGCGCGGCGAGCGGGTGCTCTTCCTGCCGGACCAGCACCTGGGACGCAACACGGCCTACGCCATGGGCATCCCGCTCGACGAGATGGTGGTGTGGGACCCGGACGAGATCGGCGGGGGCGTGGAACCGGAGGCGCTGGAGCGCGCGAAGATGCTGCTCTGGAAGGGCCACTGCTCGGTCCACACCCGCTTCTCGGCCAGGCAGATCGAGGCGATGCGGGTGCAGCACCCGGGCATCCGGGTCATCGTGCATCCCGAGGTGCCGTGGGACGTCGTGCAGGCGGCCGACGACAGCGGCAGCACCGAGTACATCATCCGCACGGTCTCTGAGAGTCCCGAAGGGTCGGTGTGGGCCGTCGGCACCGAGGTGCACCTGGTCAACCGGCTCGCGCAGCAGATGGCGCCCGCCCGGACCGTGCTCTCGCTCGATCAGTTCGGCTGCCTGTGCTCGACCATGTTCCGGGTGTCCCCCAACCATCTCCTGTGGATCCTCGAGGAACTGCTCGAGGGGCGGGTGCACAACCGCATCGTCGTACCGGACGACCAGAAGCACTGGACGCGCGTGGCGCTCGACCGCATGCTCTCGATCAGCTAGCGCCTCTCCCACGCCCCAGCCGGCGTCAGGCAGGCCCGACCGTCGATCGGGCTCTGCACCGCCATCCGCCGGGGCCGATGGGGTGGACCGGGTCACGTCATGTGCCCTGATGGACGCTCGGATCGCGTTGTATTTCCGCGGTCCCTGTGACTACGATCGACGGGTTGCAGTCACGAAAGACCATTACACGAGGAGGACGCATGGCGCACGAACTGCCCAAGCTCCCGTACGACGTCGCCGCGCTCGAGCCCCATGTCGACGCGCAGACGATGCAGATTCACCACGGGAAGCACCACCAGGCCTATGTCACCAACCTGAACGCGGCGCTCGACAAGCATCCTGAGCTGCAGTCCAAGAGCCTCGAGGATCTCTGCCGCGGCATCAGCAGCGTTCCGGAGGACATCCGCACCGCCGTTCGGAACAACGGCGGCGGCCACTGGAATCACAGCATGTTCTGGAAGTGGATGGCGCCGGGAGCCGGCGGCGCGCCCACGGGCAAGATTGCCGATGTCATCAATGGCACCTTCGGCAACTTCGACACCTTCAAGGAACTGTTCGGGAAGGCCGGCGTGGGGCGGTTCGGCAGCGGCTGGGCATGGCTCGTGGTCGACGGCAGCACCTTCTCCATCACGAGCACGCCCAATCAGGACAATCCCCTCATGGAGGGGAAGAACGCTGTGCTCGGGCTCGACGTCTGGGAGCATGCCTACTACCTGAAGTACCAGAACCGCCGCCCCGACTACATCTCGGCGTGGTGGAACGTGGTCAACTGGGACGAAGTGAACAAGGCGCTCTAGCGCCCGTCCCGCTGCACACGAGAGGGCCGGGGCGACCGTTGGGTCGCGCCCGGCCCGTTCTGGCAGTGCCCACCCGCACCATCCTCGTCCCTCCGCGCCAGCCGTCCCTCGGCAGCATCCTCAGGCATGTTCTCCGGCACCACCGGCGAGAAATGCCGAGACAGCACCCTGCACCGCACGGCAGTTGCCCTATAATGCCGCGTCATGCGCCCAACTGACGTCGGACACCCGGACTACTTCCACCGCGTCGTCGACTGCCAGTGGGCCTGCCCGGCCCATACCAACGTTCCCGAGTACATCCGGCTCATCGCCCAGGGGCGGTTCACCGAGGCGTACCTGGTCAATCGTGCCTCCAATGTGTTTCCCGGCATCCTCGGGCGCACGTGCGATCGCCCGTGCGAACCGGCCTGCCGCCGCACACGCGTGGACGGCACACCGGTGGCCATCTGTCGCCTCAAGCGCGTGGCCGCGGATCATCGGGACGAGGTGGCGCACCTCATTCCCACCGCGCCCTCCGAGAAGAACGGCAAGAAGGTCGCCCTCATCGGCGCGGGCCCGGCCTCGCTCACCGTGGCCAACGACCTGATGCCGCTCGGTTACGCCGTCACCATCTTCGAGAAGCTGCCGCGGGCCGGCGGCCTCATGCGCATCAACATCCCGTCGTTCCGCCTGCCCGAGCCGGTGCTCGACGAGGAGATCGGCTACATCGTCAACATGGGCGTCGAGATGCGCTTCGGCACGCCGGTGACGAGCCTCAAGGCCCTGCTCGACTCGGGCGAGTTCGACGCGGTGTTCGTGGGCAGCGGCGCGCCGCGCGGCAAGGAACTCGACATTCCGGGTCGTCGCGACTCGGACCAGATCTTCCTCGGCATCGAGTGGCTCGAGTCGGTGCACTTCGGCCACGTGGACTCGGTGGGCAGCCATGTCGTCATCATCGGCGTGGGCAACACGGCGATGGACTGCTGCCGCTCGGCCAAGCGGCTCGGCGCCACCGACGTCAAGGTGGTGGCCCGCAAGACGCGGAAGTACTTCAAGGCGTCGCCCTGGGAGCTGGAGGACGCCGAGGAGGAAGGGGTCGAGATCCTCGAGAACCTCCAGCCGATTCGCTTCGTCCTCGAGCAGGGCCGTCTGGTCGGCATGGAGTTCGACCGCTTCCGGTCCATCGAGGTGGACGGCACGCTCCAGCAGGAGGTGGTGGGCCGCGAAATCATCCCGTGCGACACCGTCATCCTGGCCATCGGCCAGGACAACGCCTTCCCCTGGATCGAGCGCGGCATCGGGCTGGAGTTCGGGAAGTGGGACATGCCGGTCGTGGATCGGACCACGTTCATGTCCACGAGGCCCGGCGTGTTCTTCGGCGGGGACGCCGCGTTCGGACCGGCCAACATCATCTGGGCGGTGGAGCACGGCCACCAGGCCGCGATCTCCATCCACAACCACTGCCAGGGCGTGCCGGTGACCGAGCGGCCTCCCCGTGGTGTCACCCTCACCAGCACCAAGATGGGGCTGCACGAGTGGGCGTACAGCAACAACTACGACCCCTCCGGCCGCCAGAAGATGCAGCACGTCGAGATGCCGCTGCGCTTCCAGAACATGACCACCGAGGTCGAGAAGGGGTTCACCGCCGAGCAGACGCGCACCGAGGTGGAGCGCTGCCTGAACTGCGACGTGCAGACCCACTTCACCGATTCGCTGTGCATCGAGTGCGACGCCTGCATCGACATCTGCCCGGTGGATTGCCTCACGATCACGCCGAACGGCGAGGAAGCCGACCTGCGCACGCGGCTGATGGCGCCGGCCGACAACACCGACCAGCCGATCTTCGTCTCGGGACAGCTCAAGCAGACCGGGCGCGTGATGGTGAAGGACGAGAACGTCTGCCTCCACTGCGGCCTGTGCGCCGAGCGGTGCCCCACCTTCGCGTGGGACATGCGCCGGGCCGTCATCGACCTTCCGCATGCGGGCGCCGCCGTGGCGCTCGTCACACGCTAGTCGGCGTACCCGTCCGGACATCGCGCGCGCAGGGGGACCATGGATCGCGTCAACGAGTTCGCCTTCAAGATTGCCACCGCCAACGGCACCGGTTCCGCGTCGGCCAATTCGCTCATCATGCGGGCCATCTTCCGCATGGGGATTCCGGTCACCGGCAAGAACGTGTTCCCCTCGAACATCCAGGGCCTGCCGACGTGGTACGAGATCCGGGTCAACCGGCACGGGTACACGGCCAGGACCCCCGATTTCGACCTGATGGTGGCGCTCAACCCGGCCACCTACCAGCGTGATGCCGCCGAGGTGCGTTCGGGTGGCTGGATGCTCTTCGACTCGACGTGGCCGCTCGACGAGCGCCTGCGCCGGCCCGACGTGACGTATCTCGGCATTCCGCTCGCCGCCATGTGCAACGCGGAGTTCACCGGCGTGCGCGAGCGCATCCTGATGAAGAACGTCGCCTATGCCGGCGCGCTGGCAGCGCTGCTCGGCATCGACACCGACATCATCCGGACACTGCTCACCGAGAAGTACGCCAAGAAGCAGGCGCTCAAGGACTCGAACCAGCGCGCGGTGGACATCGGCTTCGACTACGCGCGCGAACACTTCCCGTGCCCGCTGCCCATCCGCCTCGAGGCGATGGATGCCACGAAGGACTGCATCCTCATCGACGGCAACACCGCCGCCGGTCTCGGGTGCCTGTATGCCGGAGCGACCGTGGGCGCCTGGTATCCCATCACGCCTGCCACGTCGCTGATGGAAGCCTTCGCCGGCTTCTGCCAGCGCTACCGCAAAGACCCCGACACCGCGCGCAACCGCTTTGCCGTGCTGCAGGCCGAAGATGAACTGGCGGCGCTCGGCATGGTGATTGGCGCCGGCTGGGCCGGTGCGCGGGCCTTCACGCCCACGGCCGGTCCCGGCATCTCGCTGATGAGCGAGTTCATCGGCCTGGCCTACTACGCCGAGATTCCCGCCGTCATCTTCGACGTGCAGCGCACGGGCCCCTCCACCGGCATGCCGACCCGCACGCAGCAGGGCGACCTGATGATGTGTGCCTACGCCTCGCACGGCGACACGCGGCACGTGTGCCTGTATCCGGCCGATCCCCGCGAGGCCTTCGAGATGGCCGTGGCGGCCTTCGACCTCTCCGAGCGGTTCCAGACGCCCGTATTCGTGCTGAGCGACCTCGACATCGGCATGAACGACTGGATGGTGAAGCGCCTCACCTGGGACGACGCCTACGTGCCCGACCGCGGCAAGGTGTTGTCGGCCGAGCAGCTCGAGCAGGTGAAGACCTTTTACCGCTACCTCGATGTGGACGGCGACGGCATTCCCTACCGGACGCTCCCGGGCGTGCACCCGAAGGGCGCGTACTTCACGCGCGGCTCGGGCCACAACCGGTTCGGCGGCTACACCGAGGACGGCGAGGAGTACGCAGACGTGATGGACCGGATCGCGCGCAAGATCCAGCGCGCGTCGCAGGCCGTGCCGGCGCCAGAGATCCGGACCGTGCCCGGCGCCACCGTGGGCATCATCACCGTGGGCGGATGCCATGCGGCCTGCGTGGAGGCCGTGGACCTGCTCGCGCGCGACGGCGTGAAGGTGGACTACCTGCGGGTGCGCGGCTTTCCCTTCGCCGACGAGGTGCGCGCCTTCGCCGAGTCGCACGCGGTCAACTTCGTGGTGGAGCAGAATCGCGACGCGCAGCTGCGAAGCCTGCTGATGCTCGAGACCGGCGTGCCCATCACCCGGCTCGAGTCCGTGCGGTACAACGGCGGGTTTCCCATGAGCGCGCACCACGTGCTCACCGGCGTCCGCGCGAAGCTGGAGAAAGTGGCATGACGTACATCGCGAAGCCCAAGGTCCACCATCCCGCGCTGCAGAAGAACGCCATCGGGCTCGTGCGGCGCGACTACGAGGGCTCCGTCACGACGCTCTGCGCGGGCTGCGGGCACGACTCGGTGACGGCCGCCATCATCCAGGCGTTCTGGGAGCTGTCGGTGCATCCGCACCGTGTGGCCAAGCTCTCGGGCATCGGTTGCTCGTCGAAGACGCCCACGTACTTCCTCAGGGAGGCGCACGGCTTCAACGGCGTGCACGGGCGCATGCCGGCGCTCGTCACCGGCGCCAACGCCGCCAACGGCGACCTGCTGTACATCGGCGTCTCGGGCGACGGCGATTCGCTGTCCATCGGGCTGGGCCAGCTGTGTCACGCCATCCGGCGCAACGTGAACGCGCTCTACGTGCTCGAGAACAACGGCGTGTACGGGCTCACGAAGGGCCAGTTCTCGGCCTCGGCCGACCCGGGCTCGCTCAGCAAGCGGGGCGAGGCCAACACCATGGAAGCCATCGACGGGTGCCTGCTGGCGCTCACGATGGGCGCCACGTTCGTAGCGCGAAGCTTTTCGGGCGACAAGGAGCAGCTGGTGCCGCTGCTCAAGGCGGGCCTGGCCCACAAGGGCTTTGCCTTCATCTCCATCGTGTCGCCGTGCGTCACCTTCAACGACCACGAGGGCTCCACCAAGAGCTACGCGTACACGCGCGAGCACATGGTGGAAGTGGTCGAAGCCGACTTCGTGATGCCGACCAAGGCCATCACGACGCAGTACGACCCGGGCACCACGCGCAGCGTGACGCTGCACGACGGGAGCCGTGTGCAGCTGACGAAGGTGGCCGACGACTACGACCCGACGGACCGCGACCGGGCCTACGGGTACGTGCGCGAGAAGCACAAGGCAGGACAGATCGTGACGGGCCTGCTGTACATCGCGCCGGACTCGAGCGACATGCACGAGCAGGCCAACACGGTGGCGGCGCCGCTCCACGACCTGCCCTACGAGACGCTCTGCCCGGGCAGCGCGGCACTCGACAAGCTGCAGACGCGGTTCCGCTAGGCGGTTGGTCAGCGGCGGGGCGGCAGGGTGCCGGGCGCCGCGAATCGACGGGCCGGAACCGGCTGCAGCCGCTGGTGCAGGTCGCTGGCCGCGCGGGTCGCGCCGGATGCTGGCGGTTGCGGCGCTCAACCGCGCGGGTGCCCTGGGCGGCCTCGCCGGTTCACGCACGGGCAGTTGGCCCGTCTCCACG
>JABFRY010000220.1 GCA_013140955.1 Acidobacteriota bacterium | reverse complement strand
GACGAAGAGGAACATGGGAAACGCCCACAGCGAGTTCGATTCCCGAACCCATGCCGCCGGGCCAAACGACTCGAGCCAGAAGAGAAAGTCCATCTGCGATTCCTGCCGTTACCGTGAAAGTGATTCGAGCCCCGTGCCCGACAGCGACCGCCGGGTCGGGTGCCGGGGCGCGCCAACCGGGCCTAGTGCCGGTTCCCCTGTTCCTGCTGGTAGCTCCGGTCGATGGCCAGACCGATGAGCGCCAGGCCCACCGTCACCACGACGACCACGAACAACACCGTCATTGCCAGTTGCATGCTGCCTACTCCCTAGAACGCGTTGCCGATGAACGGCAGCATCGCTCCCCAGAACATCACACCCGCCCAGAAGAACAGCGCCGCCGAGGCGACAGCCTTCGACAGCCCAGGCGCTTCGTCGTCGGGCCGCAGCGTCCACGTGGCGTCGAATGAGAAGTACAGAGTGTTCGCGCCGGCGATCAGCAGGAACACCAGCTTCCAGTAGAACGCCGGATTGGCCGTGTACTGGCCTGGTGCCGCCGCGAAGAACAGCATGCCTGTGGCCACGTTCAGACCCAGCCCCAGCATGCCCCAGGGCAGGAGCCGGTCGAGGGCCGCAAACGACACGCCCTTCATCATGCCGACCATCCGCAGGTCCACCATCCCGATCACGCCAAGCAGGAGCGACAGGCCGATGAAGTGCAGGGTCTCGCAGGCAATCCAGGACCAGGGCGTATCGCGCACGTAGTTGCCGACGGTCCGGCCGAGCGCACCGACGGGGCTCGTGGGCTGCACGGCCGACTGGATTTCGCTGTGGCGAATCTCGCCGCCGATGTTCGCCGTCCGGGCCGACACGCCCATCGTGACGAGGGCCAGCAGCAGGATCAGACCGGCCGTGGCGGGCTGCACGCGGCGGGTGCGCCGGTGCTTCCACAGGGCCACCCACGAGACGGCCCCGGTGAGCTCGATCAGGACGAGCGCCAGGAACGCCAGCCCTTCATGTGTCTCGATGAGGGTTTGTGACACCTCGGGCAGATCTGCGATACGGGACTGTGCCGCGTTGCCGGTGACATACGTGGGAATCGCGATGAGGGCGATGCCGGCGAAGATCACGAGACTTGCGCGCTTCAGGTCGTCGCTGTTGGCGATGATGGACACCACGAACAGGGCGAGCCCGATCATGAAGCCAATCGTCGGAAAGTGATTCAAAAGGAGGTGAAGATGTGTGGGATCCGTCAATGCTTCCATAAGACGCGTCTCCCGCTCGGGCGCTCACCGGGCCTGAGCGGATCTCGTGTGCGACCTCGTAAGTACTTGTCAGTGGTTCCGCCCGGGCACCGGGCACACGCGTGGAACCGGAGGATCGTGCTGCACGGACCAGCCAAATGCGTTGCGGATTCTAGTGCCAATCCCCCCAAATGTCCACAAGCCCGACAGCGCGCGCTCACGGCTTCGTGCCCACCACCGTCCAGCTGTATCCGTGGCGATGATGGACGCGCACGTCGGCGAACCCGGCGGCCTCCAGCAGCTGTTGCGCGTCGGCCTGCGTGTAGTAGCGGGCATACGCGGGATTGAGCTGGTCGTAGACCACCAGCCGGCGTTTGTCGGGCGCGAGCGGGAGGATCACGCGGCGCATGTAGTGGCCCAGCGGCAGTGGCAGGACGCGGCTGGCGTGCATGTAGGCCCAGAGCCACGGGTAGATCACCCAGACGAGCCAGACCAGGCCACGATGCGGCAGGCGCCGCGACAGGCCCCAGAGGCTTCGGGCCACGAGCAGGTACAGCCCGTTGCCCTCACGGCCGTACAGCCAGGCGGCCATGCGCCCGCCGGGACGAAGCGCGGCGAACGCGGCAGCCACCACCGGCGCGGGCTCCGGGATGTGATGCAGCACGCCGATGGCAAACACGTAGTCGAGGTCGCCCGACGGCGGCAGCCGGTCGCCGGTCAGGGGCAGGCACGTCACGCGGTCGGCGTAGCGGGCCGTCTGCCGACTGAGCACGTCGCACGCGGCCGAGGGCTCGAGCGCGACGACATGTGCGGCCCCCGCGCCCGCCATGACATTGACGAAGCGGCCGGCGCCCGCGCCGATCTCGGCGACCCGGCAGCCGGCGAGATCGGCGGCAGCCACGAACGGGGCGAAGATGTCGTCGAACAGGGCCGCAGACCCGAAGTAGCCTGCGTGGTCGTCGTAGGCGGTCCACTGCTCGCCGAAGTCCGCAATCGTGCGCTCCTGCAGCCCGGTGCTCATGCGGGGCGCCCTCCGGGCCCGCCGCGAAAGGGCAACGGGGCCTGACGCGGGGCGTTCAGAAACCAGCGCTCGACCGTCAGGAAGAAGACGTGACCGGCCACCGCGCAGGCGGCGATGAGCAGCACCCAGACGACGAGGTGATAGGCGGGGTGCCGCAGCCACGCGGCCGGTACACCCGAGGCCAGTTCCAGCTGGTTCAGCCCACCGATGAGGGGGCTGTGAATGAGGTAGACCGAGTACGAGACCAGCCCGATGCGCGCCAGCCATCCCACACGCCCGCGGGTGCTCTGGCCCCCGGTCTCCTGCGCGACAGCCTCCCGCGACACGACCTCCGGCGCGACACGCTCTCGCGAGACGATCTCCCGTGAAACAACGCTGTGCACGAGGGTGAAGAACGTGAGCCCCCAGAGCACCGGTGTCAGCATCGACCAGCCCCGGCCCTGCGCGACAAGGGCCACGCCCGCCCAGAGCGCCGCCATCCAGGGGCGGCGGCTCCACGCCGGCAGGGATATCAGCCCGCAGTAGCTCTCGGCGATGGCCATACCCAGGCACCACTGGATCCACAGCGCAAGGGCCGAGGCGTCCGGATGCACGGGGTGCATCACGCGCTGCTGCCACTCGGGATCGAGCGCGGAGGCGGCAATCGCCGTCGTGGCCAGCAGAGGCACCAGCATGCCGGTGAGCCACACGATGGCCAGCGCCGGCCTGAGGCCGAAACGCACACGCCAGGCAAGCACCACGAAGTACAGCAGGTAGAGATACTCCTCCCGGGCCAGCGTCCAGAGCGGCGGATTGCCGGCACCGAGGTCGTATGGCAACAGCAGGCCGTGCAGCATCGTGGCGTGTGCCAGGAAATCCCAGCCGATCGAGGCGGCCACCGGCTCGGCGTAGCGGGCAACAGTGGCCGTCCCCAGCTGCAGCCACCAGGCCACGCACACCGCCAGGATGCTCAGACAGAGGGCCGCGAAGTAGGGCGGGTAGAGGCGGCGGAGGCGACG
>JABFRY010000308.1 GCA_013140955.1 Acidobacteriota bacterium | reverse complement strand
CGTCAGGAGCCGTCCCCCGTCCCGCCCTCGTCCTTCAGGTCGATGCCGAACCGATCCGCCATGCGGTAGAGCGTCCGCCGGTCCACGCCGAGCGCTTCGGCAGCGCGCGACCGGTTGCCGCCCACGGCCCGGAGCACGTGCAGCACGTAGCGCCGCTCCAGTTCGTCGAGCGTGGGCAGGTCCTCGAACAGGCGCGGACCGATGCCGGTGGCCGGCGCCACGCCCTGCGGCAGATCGCGTGCGTCGATGGTGCCCTGGCTGAAGACCACCAGGCGCTCGATCGTGTGCTCCAGTTCCCGGACGTTGCCAGGCCACTCGTGGCTGGTGAGCGCCTCCACGGCCGCCGGCGTGATGGCCACGGTCCGGCCGTGCCGCGCGGAAGCGGCCCGGAGGAACTGCTCGACCAGCAGAGGGATGTCGGCCCGGCGGTCCCTGAGCGGCGGCACCTCGATGCGGATCACGCTCAAGCGGTAGTAGAGGTCCTGCCTGAACCGGTGTTCCGCCACGGCTCGTTCGAGATCCACGTTGGTGGCCGCCATCACGCGCACGTCCACCGGGACCTGTCGGCTGCCGCCCACCGGACGGACCTCGTGTTCCTGCAGCACGCGGAGGAGCTTCACCTGCACGGCGGGCGTGGTGTCCCCGATCTCGTCGAGGAGCACGGTGCCTCCCTGCGCCTGCTCGAAGAGACCCTTGTGGTCGGCGACCGCCCCCGTGAAGGCGCCGCGCGCGTGTCCGAAGAGCTCCGACTCGAGCAGGCTCTCGGCGAGGGCACCGCAATTGATCGCGACAAACGGCCGCCCGGCGCGGCGGCTGTGCCGGTGGATGGCCCGCGCGACCAGCTCCTTGCCGGTGCCGCTCTCGCCCGTGATGAGGACCGGCGCCCACGAGTCGGCCGCGTAGGCGATCTGCTTGTAGACCGCGAGCATCCCGGCCGACCGTCCGAGCATGCCGGTCTGCACGCCGTCCGCCGGTGGCGGCGGCAGGGGTGGCTCGTGACTGCGTGCCAGTGCCCGGGCGACGGCGGCCTTCACCTCGCCGATGTTGAACGGCTTGCTGATGTAGTCGAACGCCCCGGCCCGTACGGCCTGGATCGCGGTATCGAGGGTCCCGAACCCGCTGATCAGCACGACCTGGGTCGCCGGGGTCCGGTCGCGCGCCGCCTTCAGCACGTCCAGGCCGGTTTCCCGGGCGTTCAGGTTGATGTCGGAGATGACCAGATCGAACGGATGCGCCAGGAGTGCCCGCATCGCGTCGCCAGCGCTCGTGGCCTCCGTCACGTCACGGTCCGGCGCGGCAATCAGCTCGCGCAGCAGCTGGCACGTTTCCGGGTCGTCGTCCACCACGAGGATGCGCGCATGCCCGCTCATGCCGGTGTCTCGTCCCGGTGCCCGGGCAGCGTCAGCACGAACGTGGTGCCGTGGCCCGGCCGGCTGTCGAAGCCAATGGTGCCGCCCGCCTGCGTCACCACGTCGCGGGTGATGCCGAGGCCCAGGCCCGTGCCCTGCCCTGGCGGCTTGGTCGTGACCCACGGCTCGAAGATGCGGTCGTGGATGGCCTCCGGAATGCCCACGCCGGTGTCCTGTATCTCGATGCGGACCGACCCGCCCACATCGCTGGCGCGCACGCGGAGCTCGCCGCCGTCCGGCATCGCGTCGATGGCATTCGTCATGAGGTTCATCAGCGCCATCTCCAGCCGGTTTTGGTCCGCCATCACGGTTGGCAGGGCGGCCGGCGCGTCGACCGACACGCGCACGCCGCCCTCCCGCGCCCTCACGGCGAGCCCGTCCGCCAGCCGCTCCAGCATGGTGCCGACGTCGATGGCGCGGGTGGGCGACGTGGGCCGGGCCCGGTCCAGCAGGTCGCGGACGCTGGCGGTGACCCGCTCGAGTTGCTCCTCGACGATGCGCAGGCGCCGATCGGCCGCCGGGTCCAGCGGCTCCTGGCGGAGCAGCTGCACATGGGCCGAGGCGAGGTTGAGCGGCGTGCCGATCTGGTGGGCGACGTCCGCCAGGGTCTGCCCCACCGTGGCGAGGGCCTGCGACCGCGCCAGTGCCTCCCGCAGCGCCAGCATCCCGTCGTACGAGCGGACGATCTGGTCGTTGCGCGCCTGCAGTTCCCGCGTGGCGGCATCGATGCGGCCCTGCATCGAGGCATGGAGCCCCTCGAGCTCCGCCAGCATCTCGTTGAGGCCGAGCGCCACCTGGCCGATCTCGTCCTCGCGCGCGACCGGTGCACGCACCGACAGATCACCGGCCCTGGCCTGCTCGACCGTGTCCACCACCGCCCGCAGCGGCGCGTGCACGAGCCGCCGCGAGAGCACCTGCACCAGCCCGGCGATGCCCAGCACCGACACGGCGGCGAAGCCAGCCGCGAAGAGCCGCCCCTGCCGCTGCATCTGGCTGACCGGGCTCAGGGACACCGTGACGAGGACCGCCCCCATCACCTGGTTGCCCCGGCGGATGGGCGCGACCGCCGCGTTGATGCCGCCAGCGCGGTCCTCGCCCAGCGCATCGCCCCGGGCCAGGGCACGGTCCACCAGGGAGTCGCGCCCGGACGACGCGGTCGAGGTTCCGACCACGAGCACCGAACCGCGCGGGCCCTCGCGGTAGACGCTGATACTGCGCAGTGAGGGCGCCGCCGTCAGGAAGTCGTGCAGCGTGGCGCCGACCACGCGCGGGTCGAACACCGCCTGGCGGAGCTGGATGTCGTCGGCAATGGCAATGGCCGTCACACGGGCCGTCTGGCGGAGGTCGTCGTCGAGGCGCCGCTCGGCGAACTCGAGGCCGACAGCCGTCAGCAGCCCGATGACGGCCGCGACCGACACCGCGCTCGCGAGGACGAACTTCGTCTCGAGCGACCGGTCGAGGAACGCGAAGAGTCGGCTCATGCGTGCGGTCCGCGGGGCAGTACACCACGAACCGCCCCTCCCTCGAAGCATCGTGCATGCCGGAGGCCGCACGGCCATTGCCCAACGGGCAGGTCGCCCGGATGCCGGCCGCTCGCCCCGTATTCCGCGCTGCCTCAGGCTCCGCGCCGCGTTGCGCGCCGCCCGACGCTCGTCTGCGAGCCGTGGCGTACTGGCGCCGTGTGGCGCTCCTGCACGCGCAGCGGCTCGGAGATGTGCGAATTGTCAGGGGATTTCGGCCTTCGAGGGCCTCGCGCTGCGACCCGGCGCCGGTACGTGGCTTGAAGAGTGTCTGGCAGGAGGACTTCATAGAACCATGTCATCACTTGATCTTCCGC
>JABFRY010000092.1 GCA_013140955.1 Acidobacteriota bacterium | reverse complement strand
GGCCGTGATGGTGTCGTGCCCAGCCGATATCCTGGGCACCGTCCAGACGCTGCTCGAGACGTTCGGGCGGGTCATCTATACGGGCGGGAAGCCCGGCCTGGCGCAGGTGGCCAAGCTGGCGAACAACCTGCTGGGCGCCGCCGCCATTGCGACCACGGCCGAAGCGTGTGCCCTGGGGGTGAAGGCCGGCATCGATGCGCGCGTCCTCATCGACATCTTCAACTCGGGGAGCGGGCTCAACACCGCCACCCGCGACAAGTTTCCGCGCGCGGTGCTGACGCGGACCTTCGACTTCGGCTTCGCCACCGGCCTCTCCCACAAGGACGTGCGGCTGTGCCTCGAGGAGGCGGACGCGCTCGGCGTGCCGATGGTCGTGGGCGCCGCCGTGCGCCAGATGCTGGCCATCACGAGCGCCCGCTTCGGGCCCGACTCCGACTTCACCTCCATCGCACGGGTCGTCGAGGAGTGGGCGGGCGTCGAGATCAAGGGCGAGACCAAGGGATAGGCGGCCCGTCGGCCGCCACGTGCAGGAGATCACACACATGGAACGCGAGCTATTCGAGCGGGGACTGGAACTGCGCAAGTCGGTGCTCGGTGCGGACTACGTCGAGCAGTCACTCAGGAATGCCGACGAGTTCTCCCGCCCGATGCAGGAGCTCTCGACGGAGTACTGCTGGGGGTGGTGCTGGGCGCGCGAGGGCCTGTCGAAGAAGACGCGCAGCATGATCAACCTCGCGATGATCACGGCCCTCAACCGGCCGCACGAGCTGAAGCTGCACGTCAAGGGCGCCTTGACCAACGGTGTCACCCGCGACGAGATCCGCGAGGTGCTGCTGCAGGCGGCCATCTACTGCGGCATCCCCGCGGGCATCGACGCCTTCCGCATCGCGCGCGAGGCGTTCGCGGAGCTGGACGGGGCCAAGTAGTGTCGGAAACCCGTACGCTCGCCACCTACATCGTGGAGAGCCGGCCGGGGGACGTGCCGGCCGACGTACAGCACGAGGCCAGGCGCGCCCTGGTCAACTATGTGGGCTGCGCGCTGGGCGGCGCGCGCGAGCCCGCCGTCGATATCGCGATCCGGGCGCTCGGCCCCTACGCGGGGCCGCCCACCGCGGCCATCCTGGGCCGGCCCGAGCGCATGGACCCGCTGCACGCGTCCCTGATGAACGGCATCAGCTCCCACGTGCACGACTTCGACGACACCACCCCGAAGAACTACGGCCACCTCACGTCCCCGGTGGCCTCCGCGCTCTGTGCCTGGGCGAGCGAACGGCCGACGAGCGGGCAGGACTTCGTCCATGCCTTCGTGCTCGGCTTCGAGGCGTCGTCGCGCGTCGCCAATGCCGTGTACCCGTCGCACTACGACGTCGGGTGGCACATGACGGGCACGGCGGGCGTGTTCGGTGCGGCGGCGGCCATCGGCCGGCTGCTCGGGCTGAACGTGCAGCAGATGGTGTGGGCGCTCGGGCTGGCCGCCACGCAGGCGGCGGGGCTCCGGGAGATGTTCGGGTCGATGGGCAAGCCGTTCCATCCCGGCCGGTCGGCGCAGAGCGGGTACGTGGCCGCGCTGCTCGCGCGCGAGGGGTTCACCGCCGGCGTGCACGGGATCGAGGGGCCGCGGGGCTTCGCGGCCGTGCAGGCAGCCGCCAGCGACCTGTCGCGCATCACCACCCGGCTGGGCGAGGACTTCGACCTGCGCGCCAACACCTACAAGCCGTATCCCTGCGGCATCGTCAACCACCCGACGATCGAGGCGTGCATCCACCTGCACGCCGCACACGGGTTCTCACCCGCGGACATTGCCGCCGTCGAGCTGCGTGTCGCGCCGCTGGTGCTCGATCTCTGCAACAAGCAGAACATCACGACCGGCCTCGAGGGACGCTTCTCCGTCTACCATGGGGCTGCCGTGGGGCTCGTCCACGGGCGCGCCCGCCTGCAGGAGTACACCGACGCGACGGTCAACGACCCGGCGACCAGGCGCGTGCGCGAACTCGTGAGGGCCGTGGGCGATCCGGGCGTCACCGAGGACCAGTCGCACGTCACGGTGCGCCTGTCCGATGGCACGACGCGGGAGTGGTTCGTCGAGCAGTCGCTCGGCAACGTCCACCGGCCGTTGAGCGACCGGCAGCTCGACGCGAAGTTTCGCGATCAGGCGACGCTCGCGCTGCCCGCCGCGCAGGTCGAGCAGCTGCTCGAGCGGTGCTGGGTCGTGGACACGCTCGACACGCTGGCGCCGCTGCTCGACGCGGCGGTGCCGCCACCAGCCTGACGCAGACCGCCCGTGTCCTGGGGCACGGGAGAGAGGGGAGCGGGGACATGACACGACGTCGTCTCGGAGGTGTCGGACGGATGTGGGCCGTCGTGGCGTGCCTGCTGGTGGCCGGTCCGGTCGCGTGCGGCGGGAGCGGGGACGCCGGGGTGGACGGCGCCGAGGTGCGGGTCCTCCGGATGCCCACGGGGGCTGGTGGCGTCGGCTTCCTTCCGCTCCGCGTCATGCAGGCCGAGGGCCTCATCGAGGCTCGCGCCCGCGAGGCGGGCCTGACAGACCTCGAGGTGGAGTGGATCGAGGTGGGCGGGCCCTCCGTCCTCAACGACGCCCTGCTGTCGGGCTCCATCGACTTCATCGCCGCCGGCCCGCCGGCCTTCATCACGCTGTGGGATCGCACGCGGACGTCGGTGCAGGTGATGGGCGTGGCCGCCGTGTCGGCGCTGCCGATGTACCTCAACACCCACGCCGAGCACCTGCAGTCGGTCGACGACCTCACCGAGGGGGACAAGGTGGCCGTCACGGCCATCAAGGTGTCGATCCCCTCCCTGGTGATGCAGATGTACGCGCGCGACCGGTACGGCGCGGCCGAGGCGGAGCGGTTCGACCGGTACACCGTGGCGATGACGCATCCCGACGGCGTCACCGCCCTGCTCTCCGGGTCGAATGCCGTGAACGCGCACTTCACGTCGCCGCCCTTCCACCAGCGGGAACGCCGGGATCCCCGCGTGCGGACCATCATGTCGTCCGACGACGTGATGGGGGGGACCACGACCTTCGTGATGCTGTCCACGGTGGCGGCCTTCCGCGAGCGGAATCCCACGGTCTACAACGCGGTCCTCGCCGCACTCGGCGACGCGCAGGCACGCATCGCCGCCGACCGGACCGCGGCCGCGCAGGCCCTGGTTGCGGCCGAGGGCGAAGGCGGGTTCACCGCGGAGGACCTCGTGGCCGTGCTCGAGGATCCCGCCGTGGTGTTCACCACGACGCCGCAGAACGTCATGAAGTACGCCACGTTCATGCACGACATCGGGAGCATCACCAACCTGCCCACGACCTGGCAGGACCTGTTCTTCCCCGAGATCCACGCCGCCGACGGGAACTGATCGCCGATGTCCCAGGCCCACCATCAGCCTGCGCCTGCCCCGGACGCGCTGCTCGCGGTGGAGGGCGTCACCCTGCAGTACCGCTCGCGCGACGGCATCGTGACCGCGACCTACCGGATCGACTTCTCGGTGCACCGCTCCGACCGGTTCGTCATCCTGGGGCCCTCGGGATGCGGCAAGTCCACATTGCTCAAGGCCATCGGTGGCTACGTGCCGCCCGTCGAAGGCCGGATCCTCCTCGACGGCGTGCCGGTCACCAGGCCAGGCCCCGACCGGATCGTCGTCTTCCAGGAGTTCGACCAGCTGCTGCCGTGGAAGACGGTGCGCGAGAACATCACGTTTGCGCTCACCGCCAGCGGCACGCTCAAGGCCCGTGAAGCGCGGGAGCGGGCCATGCACTACATCGCCATGGTGAACCTCACCGCGTTTGCCGACAGCTACCCGCACACGCTCTCGGGCGGCATGAAGCAGCGCGTGGCCATCGCGCGCGGCATGGCCATGGAGCCCCGCGTGCTGCTGATGGACGAGCCGTTCGCCGCGCTCGATGCCCTCACGCGCAGCCGCATGCAGGAGGAACTCCTGCAGCTCTGGGATGCCACCCGCTTCACCGTGCTGTTCGTCACGCACTCGATCCAGGAGGCCATTCGCGTCGGCCAGCGTATCCTGCTGCTCAGCCCCCACCCCGGACAGGTGCGGGCAGAACTCAACAGCACGGGCGAGGACACGGTGGACGGCGACGGCCGCGCGCTCTCGACGCGCATCGAGGATCTCCTCTTCAGCCGGACGTCGGCAGGGGGAGGGCTGGCCCGTGCCTGATCGTCCGGGCCCGGCCACGCCGGTGGTGTCCCCGGAGGCGCGGCCCGAGTACGTACGGACACCGGCGCCGGTCGCCACGCTGACCGAGCAGCCGCTCGGGGTCTGGCGTCGTGTGTGGGACAACGGCGTCCTGCGCAAGCTGGTGATCCTGATGCTGCTGCTCGCCGGATGGGAGGGCTACGCGCGCTGGCTCGCCAACCCCCTCCTCGTGCCCACGTTCGTCGAGACGGCGGCGGCTCTCTGGAGCGGCGTGGTGTCGGGGCAGATCCCCGGCGCTGCCGCATCGACGCTGGGCCTGCTGGTGCAGGGCTACGCCCTCGGCCTCCTGCTGGCCGGGGTACTCACGGCGCTCGCGGCGTCGAGCCGTCTGGGCGCCGACCTGCTCGAGACATTGACGTCCATGTTCAACCCGTTGCCCTCGGTGGCGCTGCTGCCGCTGGCGCTCATCTGGTTCGGACTGGGGGACGGCGGCATCATCTTCGTCCTCGTGCACGCCGTGCTGTGGTCGGTGGCCCTCAACACCTTTGGCGGCGTGCGCAGCCTGAGCCCCACGCTCCGCATGGTGGGGCAGAACTACGGGCTCTCGAAGATCGGCTACATCGTCCGCGTGCTCGTGCCCGGCGCCTTTCCGAGCATCCTGACCGGTGCCAAGGTGGGATGGGCCTTCGCGTGGCGCACGCTCATCGCCGCCGAACTGGTGTTCGGTGTGAGCTCGGGCTCGGGCGGTCTCGGCTGGTACATCTACGAGCAGAAGAACCTGCTGCGCATCCCGCAGGTGTTCGCCGGGCTGCTGACCGTGACGCTCTTCGGCCTGCTGGTCGAGCACGTCATCTTCCGGGCGATCGAGCAGCGCACCGTGCGGCGATGGGGGATGCAGGCGTGAGCGACGCGGTGCACGAGGTGTACGCCGTCCGGTACGCCCACCACGACCGGCGTGCACAGGACAACTACCTGCTGGGCGACCCCCACGACCGGCCCGACCCGCTGGCGTACTTCGTGTGGGCCATCGTGGGACCCCACGGTGTGGTGGTCGTCGACTCCGGCTTCGACGCCGACATGGCGCGGCGGCGTCACCGCACGCTCGTGCGCCCGGTGGCGGAAGGGCTGGCGGCCGTGGGCGTGGACTGCGCAGCGGTAGAGCACGTCGTCGTCACCCATCTGCACTACGACCACGCGGGCAACCACGACCTCTTCCCACGCGCACGCTACCACCTGCAGGACACCGAGATGGCCTATGCCACGGGCCGCTGCATGCACCACGCGCACGTGCGCGTGCCGTTCGAGGCGGATGACGTGGTGGCCATGGTGCGCAAGGTGTTCTCGGGCCGCGTGGCGTTCCACGACGGCGCGGCGCAGATCGTCCCCGGCGTGACGGTGCATCGCATCGGCGGACACTCGCGCGGCCTGCAGTGCGTGCAGGTCGAGACCGCGCGCGGCCCGGTGGTGCTCGCGTCGGATGCCTCGCACCTGTACGCCCACCTCGAGCAGGGACGCGTGTTCCCCATCGTGGACTCCGTCGCGGACGTGCTCGAGGGCTACCGGACGCTGCGGCGGCTGGCCGCTTCGGCCGACCACATCGTGCCCGGCCACGACCCCCTGGTGCTCACGAGTTACCCGCCCGCCCGTCAGGGGATGGACGGCTGGGCCGTCCGACTCGACGTGCCGCCCGTCGTCCTTCGTCCGTTGCCCGGTGCCCCATGACAGATCCGCTCTCCACTGAGCCCCTCTCTACCACGCTCGCCCGCTGGGTCGTGGGGCTTCGCTACGACGACCTGCCGCCCGACGTCGTCCACGCCACCAAGCTGCGCGTGATGGACAGCATCGGCCTCGCCCTGGCCGGGGCGGGCACCGACTTCGGCCGGTCGGTCCTGGATGCGGAGGTGGCGCTGGCCGCCGAGGGGCGTTGTTGCGTCTTCGGCACCGGCGAGCGCCTGGCACCGGGCAGTGCCGCATTCGTGAACGGCGCGCGCGTCCAGGCCCTCGAGTTCGACGACACGCACAACGAGTCGATCGTCCACATGAGTGGCCCCGCCGTGGCGTCGGCGTTCGCGCTGGCCGAGCACCAGCCGGTGTCCGGCCGGGCGGCCATCACCGCCATCGCCCTCGGCAACGAGATTTCCTGTCGCGTGGGTTCGGTGGCGGTCGGCCAGTTTCACAAGCGGGGCTTCCATCCCACGGGGCTCTTCGCGCCGTTCGGCGTGACGTTCCTCGCCGGGCAGTTGATGGGGCTGGGAGCGGAAGCGCTCGCCCGCGGCGCCGGCATTGCCGGCAGCTTCGCCTCCGGCCTGCTCGAATGCTGGGTGGACGGGACGCAGTCGAAGTTCCTCCATTCGGGATGGGCCGCCCGGGCTGGCCTCGCGGCGGCGAGCCTGGCCCGCGCCGGCACCACCGGGCCCGCCCGGGTGTTCGAAGGACGCTTCGGCCTCTTCGCCTCCCACGTCCAGGACCCCAGCGCGCGGCCCGATTTCGGCCGCATCAGGGAGAACCTCGGCACCGACTGGGAGAGCCGTCGGGCATCGTTCAAGCCGTTTCCCGCGGCGCACGTCCTGCACCCCTACGTCAGTGCCGTGCTGCGGCTGCGGGACGCTCACGGGATCGACCCGGCCGATGTGGAGTCGATCGACTGCCCGGTGGCAGCCTTCAACGTGCCGATCGTGTGCGAGCCCACGACGGAGAAGTGGGCGCCCGCCTCCGATTCCCACGGGCGGGTGAGCCTGCAGTTCACCGTGGCCGAGGCCCTCGTGCGCGGACGGCTCGGCAAGGACGCCTACGCGGCGGCCAGCCTCCGCGATCCCGGGATCCTCGGGCTGGCCCGACGCGTGCGCTACCATCACGACCCGGACTTCGATGGCCTCGCGCACTTCCGGGGCGCCGTGACCATCACCCTTCGCGACGGACGGACGCTGCACGAGGTCGAGGAGTACAACCGCGGCTCCGCGCAGAACCCGATGACGGAGGCCGAACTGCGGGCGAAGTTCGACGAGAACGCCGGCGCGCTGCTTCCGGCTGCCGCGCGCGACAGGCTGTGCGACGCCGTCATGCGGCTGGACACGCTGCCGGAGGCGGGGAGCCTGCCTGGGCTGACCGTACCGTGAGCGCACTCCAGGAATCCGGAGGGAGGACACGATGAGAGGGATGACGATGCTGACCCGCCTGGCCCTGCTGGCGCTGCTCACGGCTGGCCTGTCCACGGTGGCCCTGGGACAGGCCAGCGCGCCGATACGGCTCTACGTGTTCGACGGCGGCACGCTCGAGTCCGACCCGACCCGCTACCGGCTGCAGCCGCAGGAGGTGCAGACCACGCAGTTGGCCATCACCGCCTTCCTGGTGGTCCATCCGCGTGGCACGCTCATGTGGGACACGGGGGGCGTGGCCGACGACACGTGGGTGCCGGGCGGCCAGCCCGTGGCCAGGCGCATCATGCTGTCGGACGGCCGTGTGCGGCCGGTCTCGATCCGGCAGTCGCTGACCGCCCAGCTGGCCGCCGCCGGCTACGCACCGTCCGATATCACGCACCTGGCCCTGTCGCATTACCACTGGGATCACGTGGCCAACGCCAACCTGTTTGCCGGCGCGACGTGGCTGGCCCGTCCCGCCGAGCGCGCGGCGATGTTTCCGCCGAGCCCGCCGGTCGTGGCCGCGCCCTCCACGTTTGCGGCACTCCGCAACAGCCAGACGGTGGACGTGGGCACGGGCGAGCACGACGTCTTCGGCGACGGAACCGTGCTGCTGCTTCCGACGCCCGGCCACACCGACGGGCACCAGGCGCTCTACGTGCGACTGGCGTCCACCGGTGGCGTCGTCCTGACCGGCGACCTCTATCACTACCCCGAGGAGCGCACGCTCAACCGGCTGCCCACGGCGGACGTGGACGTGGAACGCACGCGCGCTTCACGCGAGTGGCTCGACGCCTTCCTCACGCGGACGGGCGCGTCGCTGTGGATTCAGCACGACCTGACGGCCATGACGGCCCTGCGGAAGTCCCCGGCCTTCTACGACTGACGGCCTGCCGGGGCCGCGCAACCACACGCGCTACCGCACGCCCTCCTCGATGAGGATCTCCTCGGTGGCCTCCTCGACGGCGCGTGCGTCCGCCGTCAGCCGGCCCTGCTTCCAGTCGCCGCGCAGGAACCAGGCCACCGCGCCGAGCGTGGTGAGGACCGCCGAGACGGGAAACGCCCACCACAGGCCGGCCAGCCCGTAGACCGTGTGCGTGCCCAGCACGTACGCGAGCGGGAACTGCAGCACCCACTGCGAGACCAGCGCCAGCACCATCGCCACCATCATCTGGCCCGCCGCGCGGAAGACGCCCACCAGCGCGAGCTGCAGGCCGATGAAGCCGAACGCCGGGCCGAACGTCCGGAGGAAGCGCGCCCCCTCCTCGATGACTCGCGCGTCGCTCGGCACGAAGAAGGCCACGATCGCCTGCGCGTAGAGATAGACGCCGGCTCCCACCAGGCTCAGCGCGACGAAGGCGATGCCGGCGCTCAGGTGCGCGATATGTGTTGCTCGCTGCAGCTTGCCGGCGCCGATGTGCTGGCCGATCAGGGCGGCCGTGGCCATCGAGAGACCCATGGCCGGAATCAGCACGAACATGAAGATGTTGCTGCCCACGCCGAACGAGGCGATGGCCACCGTCCCGAAGCTCGCGATGAGGAACGTCATCGCCGTCATGCCCAGCGCGCGCGCCGACGCTTCAATCGACGCGGGGAAGCCCAGGGCGAAGGCGCGCTGCACGAAGGCCCAGTCGGGCCGGAAGTCGGACCACTGGAGCTGGATGCCGTAGCGTCCGCCGAGGAGAGCCCACAGCCCGATGGCCGCCGCCAGCGTCTGGGTGGCGAGCGTGGCCCAGGCCGCGCCGGCCACGCCCGAGGCCGGCACCGGTCCCCACCCGAAGATGAAGAGGGGATCGAGCACGAAGTTGAGCAGCACCGTGCCGAGCACGATGTAGAGCGGCATGGTCACCTCGCCGATGCCGCGGGTCACCGCCTGGAACATGGAGAAGCCGAACACCACCACCAGCCCGGCCGACGAGATCCGCATGAACTGCACGGCATCCGGGTACACGTCGTCCGCCACACCCATCAGGCGCAGCAGCCCGGGCGCCGCCAGGTATCCGAGGCCACCGAGGACCACGGACGTGATGGCCACCATCACGAGCGTCTGCGCCGCCACGTGATTCACCATCCGGTGGTCGCCCGCGCCCTTGTACTGCGCCACGAGCGTGGAGCCGGCGATGCCGAAGCCCATGCCCACCGCAATCATCAGGAAGATGATCGGGAACGTCACCGACACCGCCGCGACCGCCGCGCCGCCCAGGCGGCCCACCCAGAACGCGTCGGTGAGCTGGTAGGCGCTCTGGAGCACGTTGGCGAGGACGATCGGCACGGCCAGCTTGAGCAGCGAGACGACGATCGGGCCTTCGAGGAGCGAGGCGTCCGGAGTGCGGTGTTGGGACATGGATCCGACAGTGTCCCACACGCCGCGCCGTGCCCGCAGGGGCACGCCGGACGTGCGCGTGATCCTGCCTCGTCGGTGGACGCTCGTCGTCCAGGTGCCCGGCGTGGTGGGCCCTGCGCGGATCCACACGCGCCGCCGCCCGAGTGTGTGACACTCGGGGAGATGCCGCGGAGCGATGTGCTCGGCCTCGACGTGTCCGGCCCTCCCTTCGATCGCTTCAAGGGCCTCAGCCGGCTGTCCGCCGAGCGGACGGCCGGCCGCGTCCCCGCGCGCGGGCGGCACCAGCTGTACGTCGCACGCGACACTCGCACCCGGACGAGCGTGCTCATCAAGGTCACGTCGAAGCCGGGCCTGGTCTACGAGCAGAACCTCGCCAACGAGACCGCGACGCTCGAGACGGTCAACCGCGAGTTGCCCGAGTCCGCCTACTTCCCGTACGTCGTCGAGCATGGGCGGCTGCCGGACTCCCGCCTCTTCCTGGTGACGTCGTTCTTCGACGAGTTGCCGCTCGCTACGACCATCGGCGACGACCCGGCGCCCGCCCGCCTGGTGACCCACGTCCGCATCGCGCTCGAGGTGGCCAGCGCACTGGCCGAGCTCCACACCCTCGAGATCGCCCATGTGGACCTGAACCCGATGAACATCCTCTACCG
>JABFRY010000395.1 GCA_013140955.1 Acidobacteriota bacterium | reverse complement strand
CGCGGTCGGTGCAGGCCGTGGCCCGTCCGCCCCGCCGCGGCGCCGCTTCGAGCACGGGCACGCGCGCCCCGGCCTCCGCGAGGGCGGTCGCGGCACTGAGACCCGCGAAGCCGGCCCCGACGACGATGGCATCCCACCGGACGCCGGTCACAGGGGCACGGCCGCAGCCGGGAGCAGCGCGCGCGCCCAGAGTGTCAGCGCGATGAGGGCGCGGCGGGGACGGGGCACCCGGACGCGCCTGGCGAGCACCTCGTATCCCGAGCGCTCGACCCGACGCAGGATCTGGAAGTAGATCGCCCCCATGATCTCGGCCGCCAGGAGACTCCTCGCGTCCCCGCGCGGCAGCTCCGCCGCAGCGCGCCGATAGAACACGCGGGCACGGTCGCACTCGAAGCGGAGGAGCTCGCGCACCTGCGGCGTCACGGTCGAGCGCCCCAGCATCTCCTCGCTGACGCCGAACCGGCGCAGGTCCTCTTCGGGCAGGTAGACGCGTCCGCGCAGGAAGTCGGATCGCACGTCACGGATGATGTTCGTCAGCTGGAGCGCCATGCCGAGGTCGACGGCATAGTCCTTCGTCCGAGGGTCACGGTAGCCGAAGATCTCCACGCAGATCAGGCCGACGGTCGAGGCCACGCGCCGGCAGTAGAGCGCCAGGGTCTCGAATGTCTCGTACCGCACGTGGTCCAGGTCCATCCCGACGCCGGCGATCAGGTCCTCGAACGGCTGTCGCGGCAGGCCGAACTCGGCCACGAACGGGCGAAGCGCCCTGCCCTGCTCGGTCGAAGGCACAAGGGCGCCATCCGTCGAGCTGTCTTCCGCGAAGCAGGCGGCGAGCTCGCCCCTCCAGCGCTCGAGTTCCCCGGCAGCCCGCTGGCGCGCCTCCTCCGTGAGTCCGACGCGCCACTCCGACTCAGGCACCACCTCGTCCACGGCGTCGTCGACCGCCCGGCAGTAGTCCCAGACCGCGATGATCGCGCGGCGCTTGCGGGGGGGCAGCACCAGGAAGGAGTAGTAGAAGTTGGTGTCGCGGCTCATGACGCAAGGGACCAGCCGATGGTGCGCGCGGCCACCAGTGACGCGTCGAGGGCTCCGAGCGTCGGCCGGTGCCCGAAGGTGTCGAACTGGACCTGCTCGAGCCGCTCCAGCACGCGCATCCCACCCAGCCAGGTGGCACGAAGCTCCCAGCGGAGCCGCCCCCGCACACCGTCACACACGGGTCGGCCGTCGGCGAAGAAGGCCCGCGTGACCGCCGCCGCTTCGTGGAGCGACGCCGACCACTCGGGCGTGACGCCGCGGTGGAGCTGTGCCTCGCCCGCCCCGTGCGCCCGCTGGACGTCCTGCGGTACGTACACGCGCCCACGCTGCCAGTCCACGGCGAAATCCTGCCAGAAGTTCGTCAGCTGCAGGGCCGTACAGAGCGCGTCCGACGCACGGTCCAGCGCACGGTCGTCGTACCGGGCGATCCGCAGCACGAGCCGCCCCACGGGATTGGCCGAGCGACGACAGTAGTCGAGCAGGGCGTCCCACGTGTCGTACCGGGTCACCGTGACGTCCTGTCGGAAGGCGCTCAGCAGCGCCTCGAACGGTTCGAGGGACAGCCCGCAGGCACGGATGGTGGCGCCGAGCGCCAGGAAGATGGCCACGGTCTCCGGCGGCTCGCCGGGCCCGGGTGGCGGCCCCTCCACCTCGCGACCTGCCGCCCCCTGGAGCCGCTCACCCCAACGTTCGAGCCGCTGCAGTCTCACGTCGTGCGGCACCTGCCCCTCATCGGCGAAGTCGTCGGCCACCCGGGCGAACGCGTAGACCGCGGCCACGTGCGGTCGCATCGGTGCCGGCAACAGGAAGGAGGCCACCGGGAAGTTCTCGTAGTGGGCCCGGGCCAGGCGCTGGCAGGCGGCATAGGCCCAGGCGGGCTCCACCATGGAGCCGCGCGCGTTCACCACTCGGTCTCCGGCACTCCCGACGCATGGTTCACGGCTCGCGCCAGGACGAAGAGCAGGTCGGACAGCCGGTTCAGATAGATGACCAGCACCGGCTCGATGCCCGGGCCGAGCGCGACGACCCGTCGCTCGGCACGGCGGCACACGGTTCTCGCCACGTGCAGCGCGGCCCCGGCAGCCGCGCCGCCCGGCAGGATGAAGCGTCTGAGCGGCGGCAGGGTCTCCTCCAGGTCGTCGATCGCGCGCTCCAGCCGGGCGACGTCCGCATCCGTCACGGTGGCCTTGTCCATCCGGGCGGCGATGCGGGACGAGGGATCTGCCAGGCGTGCGCCGAGCGCGAACAGGCCGCGCTGGATGTCCTCGAGCAAGGTACGGATCGGTGGCGACACGCCGGCCGCGCAGGCGACGCCGAGCCAGGCGTTGAGCTCGTCGACCTCGCCACAGGCATCGATGCGTGGATCGGCTTTCGACACCCGGGTGTTGTCGAAGAGCGAGGTCTCGCCCTCGTCTCCGGTCTTTGTGTAGATCTTCACGCGTGAAATTATAGGGGCGGATGTCCACGTTCCCGTTGCCACCTCCCCATGCCAGACGGCGCTTCCGGCGGTCGCTCCTCGCGTGGTACCGGGCCAACGGGCGCAGCCTGCCGTGGCGGACGACCGACGACCCGTACCACATCCTGGTCTCGGAGGTGATGCTCCAGCAGACCCAGGTCGACCGGGTCCTTCCGAAGTATCTCGAGTGGCTGACGAAGTATCCCTCCCTGCGCGCGCTGGCCGATGCGCCCGAGGACGACGTGACGGCCACGTGGCGACCGCTCGGCTACAACATCCGTCCGCGGCGCCTGCACGCCATCGCCAGGGAGTCGGTGTCACGGTTCGAGGGGCGCCTGCCCTCGGACGAGCAGACCCTGCTGTCGTTCAAGGGCATCGGGGCCTACACGGCAGGGGCCATCCGCAGCTTCGCCTTCGGGCAGCGCGCGGCCATCCTCGACACCAACGTCGCGCGCGTGCTGTTCCGCGTGTTCATCGGCCGCGGCGATCCGAAAGCCCACGCGATGCGGCGGCGCCTGTGGGCCACGTCGGAGGTGCTCGTCCCGCGGAAGCACGTCTTCGACTTCAACCAGGGACTGATGGACCTGGGCGCCCTGATCTGCACGGCCCGGAAGCCGCAGTGCCCGGCCTGCCCCCTGTCGCGCATGTGTTCGTCGTACCCGTGGACGCCAGGTGACCGGGCCTGACGGATCGCCGTCAGCCGTCGTGGTGGTGGCCGCCGTGGTCGGCCAGGGGACGCGGCTGCTGGTGACGTGCCGGCCGAGCGGGGTACACCTGGAGGGCTACTGGGAGTTCCCGGGAGGCAAGGTGCACCCGGGCGAGACCCATGCCGAGGCCCTGGACCGGGAGATGCGGGAAGAACTCGACGCCGGCGTCGAGGTGCTGGACCTGATCCTCGAGACGAGGCACGAGTACCCGGACCGCGTCCTGGTGCTCTGCTTCTACCGGTGTCGTCTTCTGGGAACGCCGAGGCCGCTGTTGGGCCAGGAGCTGCGCTGGGTCGAGCGGGACGATCTGGGGTCCCTGCGATTTCCCCCGGCAGACGACCTGCTCATTGCACGCCTCTCGGCATCGGACGCGTGGTGACGGTGGCGGCCACCTCGCCGCCGGTCGTCACGATCCGCACAGCGCTGCCCGCCTCCACATGGTCCCTGTGCACGTACCCCAGGGCGACGGCCCCGAGTGCCGGAGAGCTGGCGGCACTGGTCACCCACCCAATGTCCGGTCCGTCTCCGCCCGCGGCGTGGATCCGGTCACCGCGATGCGGGACGGCGCCCGCGACCCGCAGCCCGACCAGCCTGCGCGCGACCCGGCCGTGGCCGCGGTGGAGGATGCGCACGACCACCTCCTGCCCCACGTAGCAGCCCTTCGAGAATGACAGGGCACGGTCCTCGATGCCCGCCTCGAGCGGTATCGTGTCCTCGGTCATGTCCACGCCGTAGAGGGGGTAGCCAGCCTCGATGCGGGAGGCCTCGGCGATCGACGCCGATACGCGCACCGCACCGGACGCCGAGAGCGCATCCGCGAGCGCGGCGGCCACCGGGAGCGACGTGTAGGCCACGAATCCCGGTACGCCCAGCTGGCTGATCCGGGCCACGACCACGGGCTCCCCCCCGAACTCCACTCGGGCGTTCCGGTAATCCTCCCACTGCGCCAGCCCTGCTGTTCCGGTCAGCACCGAGTCGAGCAGCGACGCGGCGGCGGGGCCATGCACCCAGACGTCCGCGATGTTGCCCGACAGATCGGCGAACTGGACGTCCTCGCCGAACAGAAACTGATCGAGCCGTGCGAGCGTGGGACCGGCCTCCGCCAGTGGGACATCGAGCAGCATCATGTCGCCCGCCTCGAGCACGTGGAGGTCGGTGAGCATGCGTCCCTGCGGGGTCAGCCACGCGGCATAGCAGCCTGTGCCGGAGGCCAGGGACGCGATGTCGTTGGTGAGGAGACCCTGCAGGAACGCATGCCTGTCGGCACCGGTCAGCGCAATCTGCGCCCGATCCGCCAGCCGGGCGAGAACGGCGCCTTCCCGCAGGGCGTGCCACTGCCGTGTTTCGTCCTGCGGGACTTCGGCCGTCGGTGGAGAGCTGATACGATCGGTCATCATGTCTCGCGCCCATTGTATCTGTGCGCTGCTGCTGACCCTGGCGGCGCCCGCGGCGGCGCAGGACCCACCGGGCACCACGCAGCAGGGCTTCACCGTCTTCGTCCGGGGCTCGGCCATCGGACGCGAACAGGTCACGGTGACCACGGGACCCGCAGGCACCACGATCTCGGGTGAGGGCCGCCTCAATGCCCCGGTCGATCTCACGCTGCGCAGGGCGGAGATCCGCTACGCGCCCGGTGGCGCCGCCGAGTCGGTGACCGTGGACGCCACGATTGCCGGCGCGCCCGTGAGCCTGCGCACGCGGGTGGACGGCGCCACGGCGGTGTCTTCAGGGAGCGAGGCTGGACCTTCGGGCGAGAAGCGCGACCAGCTCTCGGATGACAGCGTCATCATCCACAACCTCTTCTTCGGCTCGAACCAGGCGATCGCCACGAGACTGCGGGACGCCGAGGTGGGCACGACGATTCCGGTCTACATCGCACCGCTCGGCGAGGTGCCCGTCAGGGTCACCGACATCCAGACGGATCGGATGCAGACGGGAACCACCACATTCGGCGTGCGGCGCTACGCACTGGTCTTCGGCAATCCTGGCGGAGACCTGGCCGTGAACCTCACGGCGGACGACACCGGCGCACTCATCGCGCTCAACGTGCCCGCCCAGTCGCTGGACGTCGTACGCGACGACGTGGCGTCGGCCACCTCGAGGATGAGCGTCTACTCGAACCCGGGCGACCGCGCGGTCCTGATTCCCGGCACCGGGTTCAACATCGGCGCCACGCTCACCGATCCCGCGCGCGCCGAGGGGCCGGTCCCCGCCGTCATCCTGCTCTCGGGGTCGGACGCAGCGGATCGGGACGGCGTCGTGGCGGGTGTCCCCATCATGGGGCAGCTGGCCGGCGCGGTGGCGGAGGCCGGCTTCCTCGCCGTGCGCTACGACCGCCGCGGCTCGGGTCAGACGGGCGGCAGGGCGGAGTCGGCATCGCTCTCCGACCACGTGGACGACGTGCGTGCCGTGGTGCGCTGGTTGCGGGATCAGGACGAGGTGGACGACCGCCGCATCGCCGTGATCGGCCACGGGGACGGCGCCTGGGTGGCGCTGCTGGCGGCGACGCGCGAGAACCGGGTGGCAGCGGTCGGCCTGCTCGCGGCCGCCGCGGACACCGGAGCCGACCTGGTGCTCACCCGCCAGCAGGAGGAGTTCGAGCGCGCCGACGTGCCCGCCGAGGAGCGTGCGGCACGTGCGGATCTGCAGCGGCGGATCCACGAGGCCGTGCTGACGGGACGGGGGTGGGAGCAGATCCCGCCCGCGGTCCGGGCGCAGGCCGACACGCCGTGGTTCGACAGCTTCCTGCGGTTCGACCCGGCACGGGTGATCGACGATGTCGATCAGCCACTCCTGCTGCTGCACGGCGAGCTCGATCGGCAAGTGCCGGTGGCACAGCTGGACCGGCTGGCCACACTGGCCCGTGAAGAGAGCGACTCGGAGGCGGTGGAGGTCATCACGGTTCGGGGCGTCAATCACCTCCTGGTGCCGGCCGTCACCGGGGAGGTCAGTGAGTACGGCACCCTCAGTGATCGGAACGTGAGCCGTGATGTGCTCTCGGCGATCACCGGCTGGCTGTCCAGATCCCTGCCGCCACGCCGGTGACACGCCTGGCCCGGTCCATTCGTCGCGGCCGCCTGAGGGCTCGCCCATGAGGCGCAGGGGCTGGCTGATCGCCGCATGCGTCGTCGCCGCCGCGTCCATCGCGCTCGGCGCGGTGGACGACCCGACGGGACGCGGGCTGACGGCCGTTCCGGGCATCCGCGTCGGACACCACACGCTGAGCGAGCGGCCGACCGGCTGCACGGTGATCCTGGTGGACGGCGAGGGCGCCGTGGGCGGCGTGGCGCAGCGCGGCGGAGCGCCGGGCACCCGGGAAACCAACCTGCTGGATCCCCTGAACCTGGTCGAGCGCGTCAACGCGGTGGTTCTGGCCGGGGGAAGCGCCTTCGGGCTCGACGCCGCGCAGGGGACCATGCGCTACCTGGAGGAACGGGGCATCGGCTACCGGACGGGCGCGGGTGTCGTGCCCATCGTGCCTGCCGCCATCCTCTACGACCTGGGCATCGGCTCGCCGGCGTCGGTGCGTCCGACGGCGGACTGCGGGTACCGGGCTGCGGGCGCCGCCTCGACCGACCGCGTGGTGGAGGGCAGCGTCGGCGCGGGTGCCGGGGCAACCGTCGGCAAGTTCGGCGGGGCCATCGGCCTTCCGGATGGGGCACGCCGTCGCGCGATGAAGTCCGGCATCGGGTCAGCAGCCATCGTGCTCCCGAGCGGCCTCGTGGTCGGGGCCCTGGTGGCGGTCAACGCCGTCGGCGACGTCATCGACCCCTCGACGGGCCGCATCGTCGCCGGCATCCTCAATCCGGACGGAACACTCGCAGACGCGAGGACCCTCATGCGGCAGGCGGGCGTGACGGCCGGCGCCCGACCCGGTGAGAACACGACCATCGGCGTGGTCGCCACCAATGCCCGCCTCTCCAAGAGCCAGGTCGGACGCGTGGCGCTGATGGCGGACGATGGCCTGGCCCGCGCCATCAATCCGGCGCACACGCTGGCGGACGGCGACACCGTGTTCGCACTGGCGACGGGTACCTGGACGGGCGACGCGGACCCGACGACGATCGGCGCGCTGGCGGCCGAGGCGCTCTCGGAGGCGGTGGTGCGGGCTGCGGCGATGGCCGCGGCCATCGAGGGATACCCGGCGGCACGGGACATCGGGACGGTGCCGGCCCGTCTCCGGTGACCAGTTCCCCGCCTCGACGCGGCCCGGCGCGATGACACCGCGACTGGCCCTGCTCATCGCCTACTCGGCGGCGCTCGTCGTCATCGGGTTGCTGGTGGCACGTCGCGTGCGCGGCAGCGCCGACTTCTTCGTGGCCGGCCGCCGCCTCCCGCCCACACTCCTGTTCGCGACGGTGCTGGCGTCCAACATTGGCGCAGGAGCCACCGTGGGTGCGGCCGCCCTCGCGTACCGTGACGGGCTCGGCGCCTGGTGGTGGAACTGCGCGGCCGCGGCCGGATCGGTGGTGCTGGCGCTGGTCGTCGGTCCGCGTGTCTGGCGTCTGGCGTCGCAGCACGGCCTCTACACCGCCGGCGACCTGCTGGAGCTCCGGTACGGCCGGCTGGTGCGTGCGCTGGTCACGAGCCTCATCTGGCTGGGAACGCTGTCGATCCTGGCGGGGCAGCTCATTGCCGGCGCCGCGGTGCTCGGCGTCGTGGCCGACGTCCCGCGCTTCGAGGGCACGATCATCGGCGCCGCCGTCATGACCGCGTACTTCATGGCGGGCGGTCTTCTGAGTTCGGCGTGGGTCAATCTGGTTCAGCTCGTCGTGCTGCTCGCGGGCTTCGCGGTGGCGGTGCCGATGGTCATCGCCGGGGCGGGAGGCCTGCCGGCGATCCTGGCGCCAGCGGGCGCACCGGCCACCTTCGGCGACATCATGCACTCGTCGGGTGCGGGCTCCGGATGGACGCTCCTGCTGCTGTTCGGACCGGCGTTCATCGTGTCGCCCGGCCTGATGCAGAAGGCGTACGGCGCCGTCGACGAGTCGGCGGTACGGTGGGGCATCGGCACCCAGGCCGCAGCGCTCGCCCTCTTCTCGTTCGCGCCCGTGCTGCTCGGGATGGCCGGGCGGGCCGTCTACCCCGACCTGCAGGCCACCGACACGGTGCTGCCGCTCGTGCTCGCGGAGCGACTGCCGGCGTGGACGGGCGCGCTGGCGCTCGCCGCGGTCTTCTCGGCCGAGGTGAGCACGTGCGACGCGCTGCTGTTCATGCTCTCGACGTCACTGTCCCAGGATCTCTACAAGCGGTTCGTGTCCCCCGCGGCTACCGATCGGCAGGTGCTGATGGCGGCCCGGGCCGCGGCGCTGGCCGGCGGCGCGGGCGGCGTCCTGCTGGCCCTGCAGCTGCCCACCGTGCAGACGGCGCTTGGGATCTTCTACTCGCTGCTCGGCGTCAGCCTGCTGGTACCCGTGGTCGGCGGGCTCTTCGTGGCACGGGCCGGCCAGCGCGAGGCGCTGGCCTCGATCGGGGCAGGCACCGCGGGGCTGCTTGTTGTACGCTTCGCTTTCCCCGCGAAGCCGGCCTGGCTCGACCCCACGATGGCCGGACTGGTGTGCGCGGCGGCGGCGTTCGCCATCATGTTGACGACTCGGAGACACGACATTGGGTAGAGACGACAGGAACTACAGGATCGCGGTCATTGCCGGAGACGGCATCGGCAAGGAGGTCATCCCGGCCGGCATCGAGATACTCGAGGTCGCGGCCTCGAAGGGCGGGTTCACGTGCGCGTTCACGGAGCTGCCCTGGGGATGCGACTATCACGTCGCCCACGGCCGGATGATGCCGGACGACTGGTACGAGCAGCTGATCTCCTTCGACGCCATCTACCTGGGCGCCATCGGCGCGCCGACCGTGCCTGACTCCGTCTCCGCCAGGGAGATGATCCTCCCGTTGCGCCAGCGCCTCGTGCAGTACGTCAACCTGCGGCCGATGCGCCTCATCCCCGGCATCACGTCGCCGCTGGCCGGCCGCGTGGCGGCCGACATCGACATGATCTGCGTGCGGGAGAACTCGGAAGGCGAGTACTGCGGCCTCGGCGGGCGCGTGCACGCGGGCACCCCGGACGAACTCGCGGCGCAGACGGGCATCTTCACGCGCAGGGGCATCGAGCGCATCGCCCGGTACGCCTTCCGGCTTGCGCAGGGTCGCCCCCGGAAGCTCCTGGCCAGCGCCACCAAGTCGAACGCGCTGCAGCACGCGATGGTGCTCTGGGACGAAGTGGTGGACGAGGTCGCCCGCGACTTTCCCGACGTGACGTGGCGCAAGTACCACGTGGACGCGCTGGCGGCGCGGATGATCACCCATCCGCAGACCGTCGACGTGATCCTCGCGTCGAACCTGTTCGGCGACATCCTCACGGACATCGGGTCGGCCATCTCGGGAAGCCTGGGCGTCGGCCCGGGCGGCAACATCAATCCGGACGGCACGGCGCCATCGATGTTCGAACCCATCCACGGGTCGGCACCAGACATCGCGGGCCGCGGGGTCGCGAATCCAATCGCAGCCATCTGGGCGGGCGCCATGATGCTCGACCACCTGGGCGAACGGCCGGCGCACGACGCGATTCTCGCCGCAATCGAGAAGGTGATCTCGGCCGAGGCAGTGCGGACGCCAGACCTGGGTGGCTCGGCCACCACGAGCGACATGACGCGGGCCGTGGTCGCCGGCCTCGCAGGCGCGTAACGCTCTACTCGAACCGCAGGGCCTCGATGGGATCGAGGCGGGAGGCCCTGACCGCCGGCACGAGCGCACTGACGAGGCCGACCCCTACCAGGATCGCCGTCGTCAGCCCGATCAGTTCGACCGACAGCACGAGGTGGATGTCGGCCGAACGCGTCGCGTCGTCGAGCAGCTCGGACAGGAACGGCCTCGGGCTCGCCAGCCAGACGACGAGTCCCGAGGCCAGCACCCCCGCCGATCCGCCGGCCAGGGTCGTGACGAGACCCTCGAGCAGGAACTGCAGGAGGATGGCGCTGCGGGGCGCCCCGAGCGCCTTCCGCAGTCCGATCTCCCGTGTCCGCTCGGTCACCGACACCAGCATGATGTTCATCACGCCCACGCCGCCGATGGCGAGCGTGAGCACGCCGATGAACGTCAGCACGAGCTGCAGTCCC
>JABFRY010000490.1 GCA_013140955.1 Acidobacteriota bacterium | reverse complement strand
GCACGGCATCTTCATGGACGACACCGGCAACGTCTGGCTCTCCGGCAACAGCGCCCGGCCGCTGGCGGTATGATGCGCCTCGCCTGCCGGCTGCCTCCGTCCCCAGGCCGGCGAAAGGGATGCTGCCATGCCCAGCCGTCCAGGAATCACCGCCACTGCTCGGCGCATCGCGCTGGGCGGGGCGACACTGACAGCCCTCGTCGCGGCCGCGGCCCTTGCGGCCTGCGGGGGCGCTCCGTCCGGAGGCGACGACGCCTCTGCGGCAGCCCCCCCAACGGCGACGGCCAGCGGCGCCACCGACACCGATACGCGAGCCGACGCGGCAGCGGGCGACGCGGCGATACCCCGCTACGCCGTAGACGCGGCCTGGCCCAGGGAATTGCCGAACAACTGGATCCTCGGGCAGGTGGGCGGCATGGCCATCGACAGCCAGGATCACGTGTGGGTGTTCCAGCGCCCGCGCAGCAACACGGTGGACGAACTCTCGGCCGCGCAGACGCCGCCCCAGGCCATCTGCTGCACGGCGGCGCCATCGGTCCTCGAGTTCGACGCCGAGGGCACGCTGCTCCGCTCGTGGGGCGGCCCGGGGTACGCGCCCAACTGGCCCGCGACCGAGCACGGCATCTTCGTGGACGACACCGGCAACGTCTGGCTCTCCGGCAACAGCGCCCGGACCGACACCGCAGCCGAGGACCGCGTGATCCTCAAGTTCACCGGCGACGGCGAGCTGCTGGCGACCTACGGCCGACCGGTGGATGGGCCGGACGACAACCAGGACACGAGCTACTTCGGGCGTGTCGCGGCGATGGACGCCGACGAGCAGGCGGGAGAGCTGTACGTGGCCGACGGCTACGGCAACCGGCGCGTGGTGGTGCTCGACATGGCCACCGGCGCCTTCAAGCGCGGGTGGGGCGCCTACGGCATGCCGCTCGCGGAGGTCGCCAACGGTCCGCTCCCCGCGTTCGCCGTGGGGCAGGCGCCGGCCCGCCAGTTCCTCGGCCCCGTGCACTGCATCAAGGTGTCGGGCGACGGGCTCGTGTACGTGTGCGACCGTGCGTCCAACCGCATCCAGGTGTTCCGGACCGACGGCACCTTCGTGCAGGAGTTCTTCGTCAGGCCCGACACGCTCGGCAACGGCTCGGCGTGGGCCGTGGAACTCTCACGCGATCCGCAGGAGCGGTACCTGTTCGTGGCCGACGGCCGCAACAACGTGGTGTGGATCCTCAACCGTGACAACGGTCGCGAGGTGGGCGCCTTCGGCCACAACGGCCGCAACGCCGGGCAGTTCCACTGGGTGCACCAGGTGGTGATGGACCGCGCCGGCAACCTCTACACGGGCGAGGTGGACACGGGCAAGCGCATCCAGAAGTTCGCGCCACAGCCATAGCGACATCGGGCGCGCCACGGCGCACACCCGGGCAGACACGCTGCCACCGGACAGCGGGAGCGCCTCCGCGATCTCGCTCTTCTGCCCGCGTGGGACTCGGATCTTCGTTGAAGAACTCTGGCTGTTCGCCTAAGATTGCGCCGCTGCGCCCCATCAACCACCCAACATCCTGCCCTCATGGCAACAACCGAGCTTGCTGCGCGCGACTGGAAGGTCCTCCTTTCGAGCCTGGAGCAGGGTCGATGCATAGCCCTCGTAGGGCCAGGTCTTGAGGTTACCCTCGCCGAGAACCGTATCCACGCCGCCAGTCTGCTGGCGCGGAAGTTGTCGCAGGCACTGGCTCACGAGCGGCGGGTCTCAGTAAGCGACCCGGACGACCTTCCTCTGGTGGCCGAAGCGTTTCTGAAGTGGAACTCGAGGGACGACCTCGAGGTGGAAGTGCGGGAATTCTACGAAGAGTTCCAGAAGCGGGTGACACTCGACGCCCTTGGCGACGGCACCTTCACGGGCCTGGCATCCCTGCCCTTTTCAACGTTCATCAGCGCACGCCACGACGACCTGCTCGAGCAGCATCTCCGGCGGGCGGGGCGCTCTCCGGTCGTTCGGACGTACGCCTTCAGGGGTAATCAGCAGCGCTCCCTGGGCTCGCTGGGAACGCCCGATCAACCGCTGGTTTATCGCCTACTCGGCGGGTTCGACGTTCCCGGCTCCCTGGCGGTGACGGAGCGGGATCTTCTCGACGTGCTCAAGTCGATCGCGTCGACCAGCCCTGGCCTGCCGCCGGATCTGCTGAACGAGCTTCGGAGCCGAAGCGTGCTGTTTCTTGGCTGCGGTCTTCACGAGTACTACACGCGTGTGTTGCTCCACGTGCTCGGCGTCAGCAACTCGCAGCAGCGCTCGTTTGCCCTGGAGTCTGTCCCGGCATATGAAGAGTCCGAAGTGTTCCTTCGCCGCTTCAAGAAGGGCGCCTGGTTCTACGAGATCGGGTACGAACGACTCAAGGTGCTCGACCTGGACCAGCGAACGTTCATCCAGGAACTGAGCCGCCAGTGGCAGTTGCGTCCGTCGCGAAGCGGGAGTGCTCCGGCAGCATCACGCGCAGGCGATGCAACTCGGCGCCCGCGCGTCTTCATCTCGCATGTCCACGAGGATGCGGGCCGGGCTGGCATGATCGCGCAGGTGCTCGAACGCGCCGGTATCGAACCCTGGATCGATACAACCGGTCTGCGCGGCGGCGAGCGATGGCCGCTGGCGCTGCAGGACGCGATTGAACGCGACGTAGATTTCTTCCTCGTTCTGCTCAGCCCCGACCTGACGGACGAAGTTGAGACGTACGTCCACCTCGAGATCCGGCAGGCGCTTCAGCGAAGTGCGCGACGCGGAACGCTGAAGTTCATCTACCCCTTGCAGATCGGGTCTACCGGGCACCGCCTTGACGCCCTCGACCGCGAGAGCCTTCAGGTGTGGACCGTGACGTCGGTCGATGAAATCGGTAGTGACCTCGCGTCCGACATCCGGCGTCAGTTCGCCCGCTTGAGGCGCAGATGACGACGATGCGCCCGTCCGCCACCGCCGCCCCAGGCAGTGTTCGCCGCTACCCGGGTCTCGAGTCGTTTCAGGACGATCCCGTCGATCGCGGGCTGTTCTTCGGACGCGACGACGACGTCTACGAACTGCTGCAGCTCGTGCTGGCCGAGCGGCTGGTCGTACTCTTCTCTCGATCGGGGATCGGCAAGTCGAGCCTGATCAATGCCGGCCTCATGCAGCCGCTGCGCGAGCGGGGATGCTTCCCCATGGTCGTGCGCGTCAGCGCCGGCACGAGCCCGTTGGAGTCCCTCCATCAGGGCCTGGCCGCGGCCTGCCAGGCGGGCGTCGCCGCCAGGCACATCGACTCGACAGAGCCGGACCTCCCCCTGTCAGCGCCTCCAGACAATCTCTGGGTCTTCTTCAAGACGTTCTGCATCTGGAAAGGTGATGATCTGCTCAAGCCCGTGCTCGTGCTGGACCAGTTCGAAGAGCTGTTCACAGTGTCGGAGGCCACAGGACGCGAGGCGCTCGTCGGGCAGCTCATCGAGCTCATCAAGGGCAATCGCCCACCGGGCGCCGAGCGTGAAGGTGTGGAAGCCGAATTGAGCGACCGTGCCCCGGACGTCACGGTGGTCATCTCCATGCGTGAGGAGTTTCTCGCGCAGCTCGAGGCGCTCGCAGAGCGCCTGCCGGCAGTACTGAACACGCGCTATCGGCTGGGCCCCCTGGGTCGCGCACAAGCCACCCGCGCGATCGAGGAACCGGCCCGAGTCGAGGGCGCTCAATTCATGACGCCCCCGTTCGACTGGGAGAAGGATGCACTGGACCAAGTCCTGAGCTTTCTCGCGAGACGGAAGGCGGCTGCTGGCCTCCCGCCAGACGAGGAAGCAGTCGAACCGTTCCAGCTGCAGCTCGTCTGTCGACATGTGGAGAGTCTCGTCGCTAGTGGAGATGGCTCACCGACGCGTCGCCGAATCAGCGCGGCGGATATCGGAGGCGAACGGGCGCTTGAGCATGTCCTCCAGCGCTTCTACGAAGACGCTCTCGATGCCGTGAAGCGCCGATTTCCTGGCCGGCGGATGAAGCGTCAGTTGCGAGACTTCTGTGAGTACGAACTCATCTCTGGCGCCGGCCGCAGACGCCTCTGCGAAGAGTCCAGCATCACCGACACCTACAAGTTCTCACCGGCACTGCTCGCAGAGCTCGTGCGCATCAGACTCATCAGGAAGGAACCTCGCGTAGGTGACAACTACTACGAGTTGGCGCACGACACGCTGATCGACCCGATCCTGTCCAGTCGACACAGGCGGGAGCAACGGCGATCGCGCCTGTTGTGGATGCTCGTTCCGGCATCGCTTGCCCTGCTGGTCGCGACAGGGCTGTGGTTCTTCCTCACGTCGGAAGTCACGAAGAATCTGGAACGCCTGCGATCGGAGCAAGAATGGGATGCCGTCGTGCCGGCTGCGGGCAGGACGGGACTGTCGCCCGGCGACACACGGCAGAGCGCACTGGGGGCGTTCGACTGGTCGGCCGGAGTCATCGTGGAAGCCTGGGACCTCACCGTCGACGGGAAGACGGATGTGACCGTGCACATGGAGTCCAGTGAGTTCGATCCGCAGCTCATCGTCGCGACCGAAGCCGGGTTGCGGCAGGTGAACGATGACGGGAAGAACGGACTCAACTCGGAGGTCGGGCTGTCACTCGAGCAGGCCGGCACCGTTCGAATCCTGGCCACGAGCTTCTCGGGAAGACAACGTGGCCGATATACGCTCCGCATCGACCCATTCCTCGCCACGCTGACGCGCGGCGACCTGGCGTCCGCGTCGGTCCTGGCCGACGTCCCACGCACCGGGGCCGCGGCCCTCGACGCGGTCACGAGCGGCACGCTCGGAACAGGCGACGCATTCCGCGGCCTGGTGCTGCAGTCGTTCACGCTCCCGAGCGCCGCCGATGGCAGCACGCTGAACGTGAGGCTCAGCTCGGCGGACTTCGATGCGTATCTCGTCGTAATGACCCCCGGCGGCAGCGTTCAATCGGACGACGACAGCGGCGACGATAACCGCGGGGCGGCACTCTCGTTTCCTCTGGACGAAGGGGGCGACTACCGTGTCTTCGTAACGAGCTATTCGGGAGACGCGAAGGGACAGTATCGACTCGAGCTCACCAGCCAGGCAACCGGACGCTGAGCTGGGAGTGGCTGGGGCGGATCAACTGCCTGCGTGGTGCTGCCAGCATTCCGGTGGCTCCGGCGCCACAGCCGCGCCTGACGATGATTTCACCGTGCTGGGCGTCGTGGCGGTTGGCCCCTGCGGGTGCCGCTGACCGTCTTCGCAGCCGGCGCGCGGGCGGGCGCGCAGGTCTGTACACGCGCATGCCCTGAGGAGCTGTGTCATGACAAACCCTGCACTCATCGCGCTCTTCCTGCTCGTCTGCGCCCCCCATGTGGCCACGGCCCAGGATGACGCTGGCCCCTTCGAGCTGGGCGTCCAGCTTCCCGTCGTGATGTCGAACGAGATCGACGACACCGACGTCGGCGTCGGTGGCCGCGTCGGCTGGCGGCCGACGTCCCTGTTCGGCGTGGAAGCCGAACTGAACTACTTCCCTGGCGACGCGCCGCGCGACGGCTTCTCGCCCGGCCGCACCTAAGGCCTGTTCGGGATGACGGTGGGGCCACGCACGGATCGGATACGGCCGTTCGCGAAGGTGCGGCCCGGCTTCGTCGCGTTTCGCGGCAGCTCGGAACCGGTGGCCTGCATCCTCATCTTCCCGCCGCCGCTGTCGTGCATCCTGGCCGAGGGGCACACCGCCTTTGCGCTCGACCTTGGTGGCGGCGTGGAGGTGTTCATGACACCGCGGAGCTTCCTGCGGCTGGACGTGAGCAACCGCATGGTGCGTTACCCGGGCCCGGCCTTCGACGCCGACAACGACACGCACGAGGACGACTTCATCGGCCACGAGCTCCGGCTGGCGGTGGGCGGAGGCTGGCGCTTCTGAGCCCTGCGGGAGACCGATGGGGGATGAGGGCGTCCAGCGCCGGGGTGCATGCGTCTACCGTGCGGCCCGGCTCCGGGCGTCCTCACCTTCCAGGCTCCGGTAAACCGCCTCCACGAACATCCGCGTGGTCCAGGCCCCCTGCTCGGCCCCGTAGACGGGCTCGTACTCGTACGCAGGGCGCGAGGCCTGCACCTCCTCCAGGGTCTTGCCCTGCGCGAGCAGCGTCTGGACCCTGTCGCGGATCACGGTCACCATGTCCCGATACTCGACGACGTCTGCCTCGTTGCACAGCCGTCCATGCCCGGGGATGATGCGCGTGCCGTCCATCTGGTTCATGCGCGGGATGGCGATGTCGATGATGCGGTTCAGGGCGTCGAGCTCGCCCTGAATGCTGCCACCCCTGGCCAGGTCGATGACCGGGAAGCTCTCCATGTTGACGATGTCACCCGCGCTGATGACGTCCGAGCGGCGGAAGAAGATCATGAGGTCGGCGTCGCTGTGCGCCGCCTGCTGCCACAACAGCTCGATGGGTTCGTCGTTGAAGTGGAGCGTGTGCTTGCCCGTGAAGAAGGTGGAGGTTGGCCAGAATGGCGCCTCGAACCCCGGATCGCCCGGGCCAGGCGCGCTCATACGCCGCTGCACGTTCTCGTGCGCGAAGACGGGCGCGCCGGAAACCCCGGCCCCGTTCCATCCCGGCATCGGCCGACCGGCCTGCGAGATGGCCGCGTTCCCCCCAACGTGATCCGGATCGGCGCTGGTGTTGATCAGGAAGTGAATCGGCAGCGGCGTGATCGTGCGCAGCGCCGCGAGCAACGGCTCGGTGGCTCCCTGCGAGCCAGCATCCACGAGCAGCACGCCCTGGGGGCCGACCAGCGCGGTGACGTTCCCCCCGGCGCCAGCCAGCAGGTGCACCTGCCCCTGCACCCGCAGCGTCTCCACCTGCCCCTGCGCCCCGGGCCGCGCCGTCCCCGCCCACAGCACCAGCGCCACCACGGCGGCGAGCAGGACGGCCCGGCGGGTTCCGACCGGCCTCATCGTGCGGGCTCCTGTGCCTGGCGGGACCGCGCGGCCTTGTCGCGCGCAATCAGCTCCGCCAGCGTCTTCTGATACTCCGGATACACCGTCTCGGCGCCGCCCCGCGTCGCCTCGAACGGCAGCCCGAAGCGCTCGGCGAACTCCGTGTGCCGGGTGCCAGGAGGATTGTGCGGCACCCAGCCGAGCGGCTTGTCGCCCAGCTCGTCACTCGGATCGACGATGGACGGCGGCCCCACGACCAGCTCGGGCGCCCAGCGCAGGGTCACGTCGCGCACGAAGTAGTCCTCGAGGTAGTCGGGATCTTCGAGGATCGTGATGACGGTGAGATACGTGCCGTGCCGCACGAAATACTCCGTCATCGTGGTGCGCGAACTGCTCGGCACGCCGTTCCTCCGAAGGAAGCCGAGCTTCATGTGGGTGGTGGTCACCTTGAGCATGTGGCCCTGCCAGACGCCCGTCGAGAACCCACTCCAGAGATGTTCGGCATACTGCCCCGGATGGGGCCGGCCGTCGAGCCAGATGGTCCGGTTCCCGCCGTTGTAGAACCCGTCCATGCGCAGGCCGGTCCAGGCGGACGTCACCGGATCGATCACCTTCGTGATCCGGAGGTTCGGACCGCCCCCGCCCCGCATCGAGTACTGCGCGGGATGCGGATTGCCCTGCCGCTCGGGCTGCGCCAGCACGGACGCCGACCAGGCATCCGCCTTCCTCCGTCCGAACTCGTTGAGCGGCAACCCCGTGTAGTCGCCCATCTCTGGTCCGTCCGCGCGATCCGGCCCGTCCTCGAACTGCTGCGACAGGGTGCGTCCGTAGATGACCGCGCGCGGGGTGACCCACTCGCCACTGAAGTCGAACTGTGCCGATGCCGGCGCAGCCGGCAGCAGCATGGCGGCACCGAGTGCGAGGGCGCACGCACCGGCACGATAGCGTGTAGACATCACAGACTCCTCCCGACCAGACAGGACGGCGTAAACAGCACACGGATCCTACCCGCAACCCGGCCGTCGCGCGAGGTGGGACCCTCCCGGTCGGGACCGACCGGCTAGGCCTCTGCCGCGTAGGGTCGAGGGGGCTCGACGACCATGTCCCGCTGGGGATGCTGAAGAATCATCACGGGGCACGGGGCCTGCCGGATGGTCCGCTCCGTCACGCTGCCGGCGATGAGATGCTCGACGCGCCCGATCGTGTGCTTGCCCATGATGATCAGGTCGACGCCCAGTTCCCGGGCGCACGCGACGATGGCGCTGTCGGGGCCCCCGTCGGTGAAGGGACGCAGCAGGTAGTCCGCGCGGGTCTCCCGTTCTTCGTCCGCATCGAGCAGGCGCCGCAGGTCCGCCCGCGCAACGGCGCTGACCACCTCGTCCCGTGTCGGATGCGGCGCCCCCGGCGTCGCGGGCACCAGCTGCTCGAGCACGCGTTCGGCCTCGATCGCGACCTCGAAGTCCTTCGCGTTCATGGTGTGCAGCAGGAGCAGCTGCGCGCCGAACTGGCGGGCAAAGGCCACCCCGTACCTGACGGCCGAACGCGACGGCTCGCCCAGATTGGTCGGCACCAGGATGCGGGCCATCGTGATCATGTGCACTCCCGTTCCCGAGCACCGGAACACCGATCCGTGCCGCCCGTGTCCGCGCCTGGCAGACGCGACCAGCGCAGCCGTCATCTGGCGCTTCAATCCAATGTCCAACGGCGTGCCTGTACCCGATGCCGAGGGCGCCAGCGGCGCCGACGCGCCGGCCACACACGGTAGTCTCGGGCGGCATCACGACGCAAGGCGACAGCGACCGCCCGTGCCTCCGTCGCCGCGCAGGCGACCGGTGCGGCTGGATCCGCTTCCGTTCGGAGAGCAGACCGGCTAGTGTGTGGGCCGTTCCCCGCCTGATTCGACCAAGGGAGGCTCACATGGCACGTCGTGCATCCACCAGTTCCCGCAGGACCCCGGCCAGCCGAACGACGAAGCCGCTGCACCCCCACTACTGCAGCGTGCGCCCGAGCACGCCTCGCGCACTCGGCCCCGGCGTGAGCGCCGACCGGGCGAGTGCCATCAACAGCCTCAGTAACAAGTGGGTCAACGGCACGGAGCTGACCTACTACTTCTTCGACAAGCCTTCCGACGGCGAGAACGTGACCTACGCCGACGGCTCGGTCAGGTTCGTCCGCTGGTCGGGCCCCGAGTCGCAGAAGGTCGCGATGCGGCAGGCGTTCACGGCGTGGGCCGACCTCGGGTTGGGCGTGCGGTTCAAGGAAGTGGGCTCGCGGGATCAGGCCATGATCCGCATCGGCTTCATGAGTGGCGACGGGTCCTGGTCCTACGTCGGCCGGGACATCCTGGACCAGGCGTCGGATCAGCGGACGATGAACATCGGCTGGAGCCTCGCCAACGACATCGACACGGGCATCCACGAGATCGGCCACACCCTGGGCTTTCAGCACGAGCATCAGAACCCGTTCGCAGGCATCGTCTGGGACGAGGAGAAGGTCTACGCGGCATTGGCTGGACCGCCGAACAACTGGCCGCGGCAGAAGACCCACTTCAACATCATCCGAAAGCTGGATGTCTCGAGCGTGCAGGGCACCGAGTGGGACCGGGATTCGGTGATGCACTACCCGTTCGAGGCAGGCCTGATCAAGGCGCCCGAGCTGTACCAGACCCAGCCCATGCAGCCGGCCGGCGGGCTGTCGGCCCGCGATGCGACCTATGCGAAGCAGCTCTATCCGGGACAGGGTCCCGTGAACAGCTTCCCCGAGCTGACGCTGATGGAATCGCGCCGGCTGACGATCGCGCCCGGTGCGCAGGTCGATCTGCGCCTGCTGCCCACCCGCAGCCGGGCGTACGAGATTCGAACGCTCGGCGCGGCCGACACCGTGATCGTCCTGTTCGAGGATGTGAACGGCGAGTTGAAGTACCGCGGCGGCGACGACGACAGCGGCGAGGACCGCAACGCGTACCTCGCGCTGCGCATGTCACGCGGCCACAAGTACGTCCTCAGGATCCGCCTCTACTACGCCGACCACGCCGGGGAGACCGCGGTCCTCTGGTGGTGAGTCGACACCTGGGTCGCTGCGCGGAGCATCCGGCGGCGACCCATGCCCGCGTCGTGCGGGGACCCCGCGGGACACCCGCACTGTTCACGGCTTGACGTGGCCCGCAGCCCGCCAAACGCACCGTGCGTGAGCGTGCGGACACGATGGTGCCGGAGGTGGGAATCGAACCCACACGGGGAGTGAACCCCACCGGATTTTGAGTCCGGCGCGTCTGCCAGTTTCACCACTCCGGCCAGTGTCCTGCAGAAGGACACCGGATTGTATCAGGAGGGCCGCAGCCGGCCGGCCGCCTTCTCGCGCGTCAGGTTCAGCAGCGCGGCGCGCAGGCGCACAGGTCCGGCGCTGCGGCGACGGGGGC
>JABFRY010000277.1 GCA_013140955.1 Acidobacteriota bacterium | reverse complement strand
ACCGCAGCACCCGCCACCCGCCGGCCGGCGCCAGCTCCCGCTCGGTGGCGGCAATCACCAGGACCCGCTCCAGCATCGAGTCTGCATACTACCAGCGGCGGGCGGCACGCTGGCAGGCACGCGCGGCGTCGCGCCGGAGGACCGGGGCGGACTGCTACGCCGAAGCGCGCACGACGCTAGCGTCCGGCCAGGCCTTCCGTCAGCTCGACGTAGGTCCCCCAGGGATCGGTGAAGAAGGCGATGGCCAGGCCTGGCGTCACCTCGCGGTAGGGAACGTCGAAGGTCACCCCGGCCGCCGACAGCCGCTCGCAAAAGGCCCGGAGCCCCACCACCTCGTAGCCGATGTGGTCCAGTGTCCGCCCGCGGGTTGGGGCCACGGCGCCGGTGGCATCGGAGAAGTTGAGATTCACGCCCGGCAGGTCGGCGGCCGCGTAGCGCAGCCGAATGCCGGGAATCCCCCCGAACCGCTCGACGTACCACGCCTGCGCCGCGGTGTCCTGCCCGGGTGGCAGGTAGAAATGGAGGTGGTGGGTGGCAATCTCACCCTCCATCGGTCGGTTGTGCCGCTCGGCCACCTGATCGCGCTGGCCGGGTGCCAGCACGAAGCCCACCTGGTTGGCGTGCTCCTCGAACACCTCGATGTGGTCGCCCGACGGAAGGTCGATGTTGCCGCTGCCCGGTCGCTCGGGGGCGGTGCGCACGCGGAAGCCCGCGGCCTCCAGTTGCCGGAACGACTTCACGCGGAACGACATGTGGCCCACCGAGGTGCCATCGGCCGATTCCCGCGCGTCGCTGGGCGTGAGCAGCACCAGCGTGCCGGGCAGCCGGAGGACCTCGGTCGTGCCGAGCGGCTCGCCCGACGTCGCCCCGAGCTTCGTCCAGAAGGCCTTGTTGGCCGCCACATCCGACACGTAGAAGTGCAGATGTCCCATGGCCACGCCGGCCGTGTTGGGCGCGGCGAGCTGGGCGCGCGCCACGCCGGGTGTGAGCAGCAGGCAGCTGGCGACGACGAGGAGAAGTCGTGTCATGGCGGTGATCATGCTGACAAGGTTACAGGAACAGGCTAGCGGACCGAGGTGGCCGACGCCGTCAAGTGGGCCTTGCCCGCCGAGCCCCGCGGAGCGCTGGGCGCCACCGCGCTCGAGACCGCAGCAGCCGATGCGGTCGTGCCCGATGCGCTGACACCCGACGTCGTGGTGAGCGTGATCTGGAGTGACACCGACTCCTGCACGTCGGCGAAGTTGGCGACGTACACGGTATAGGCGCCCGCTGCCAGGTTGGGCACGCTCAGTGTCTCCGGTTTCGTCGTGAGACTCTCCGCCGCGCCCAGGAACGGACACTGGCGGTTGTTGAACTGGTCGAGCGTGCACGGGTCGGTACCGCGTACGAGGAAGAGATCGAGATCGCTGTTGGCGAAGGTCCAGTCCACCGACGCCCCGATGGTGCCGGTGGCGGTGGTCGTGAACGGGGTGCTCAGCAGGGTTCTGGATGGCAGCAGGCCGCCGCCCTGGAAGATCAACGTCGGTGCCGCGCTCGGCGTCGGGGTTGGCGCGGGCGAGGGCGTCGGGTTGGCCGAGGGCGACGACGGTGAACTCCCCCCGCACGCGATGAGCGTCAGCAGCGCCGCACCCGCCGTCCATTGCCGTACCCGTTGCCGCAGTGTCGTCGTCTGCCGGCCTGTCTGCACCAGCGTCGCTGCCTGCCGTGTCACCGGCCGAAGGGTCCATCGCCTGCCTGCCGTCTGCATCGTGCTCCTCCCGTCACCCTTTCCGGACGTCGAGTGACGACGCGGACATGGCGCGCGACAGCCTACGATCACCCGGCGCCCCAAGTCGAGCGCGTTCTCGAAGAGACGCGCGCATACGACACACACGGTGAGCGGGCCGCTGGCCACATCCATCAGCCACGTCGCTCGACGCGGCCTTCGCCGTGCGAGGGGCGACGCGACGAGAAAACCCCGGGATATCGCGAATGTGTAGGCGCCGCGCGGACACACATCAGCTTGTGTGCCGAGGTAGGTCCCCCGGCTCCTCAAGGTAGGATGGCGGGTGCGTCACCGCGACCGGCGCTCGCCGATCTGAAGGCAGGGGGAGTACTAGCGAGTGCGACAGCGTGCGTTCACCGGCCCGCTGTCCCTTGCGGGCAACGCCGAACTCCTGAGCATCGAGTCCCTGGAAGAGCACGCCCGCCGGCTGGCCGCGCTCCTGTCGGTGTCGCGGCCGGGGCTACGGCGCGGTCTGGGACGGGCCCACCTCCACCAGCTCAACGGGCACATGCGGGCGCTCCGGCGGATCTACGTCGCGCTGGCAGAGGACGCGACGCAGGAGGCCATGTCCCCGGCGGCCGAGTGGCTGCTCGACAACTTCCACATCGTCTCGGCCGCCGCCCGCGACATCCACCACGACCTGCCCGCCTCGTTCTTCAGGCGACTCCCCCGCGTCGCCGCGGACGAGTTCGCCGGGGTTCCTCGCATCTATGCGCTGGCGCTCGAGCTCATTGGCTCGAGCGCGGGGCGCCTCGACGCCCAGCGGCTCCAGCGATTCATCACCGCCTTTCAATCGATCTCCCCGCTGACCATCGGCGAACTCTGGGCGTGGCCCAGCGCCCTGAAGCTGGCCCTGCTCGACCACCTCCGCGCCCGGGGTGACGTGCTCGCCAGCACCCGGCTCCACCGCCTGGCGGCCGATCGCCTCGTGGCGACCCTCGAAACGTCGGCAGCCCGCGTGCACGAGTGGCCGGCCGAAGTCCCGCATTCGCTCGTCACGCGCCTCCTGCAGCACGCGCGGGCACTCGGCACGGGTGCCACCCGCCTCCACCAGCAGCTCGAGGAGGCCCTGGAGGCGCGGGGACAGACGATCGAGGACGCCATCCGCGGGGAGGCGCAGCACCAGGCGGCCGAACAGGCCACCATGGCCAACCTCATTGGCAGCCTCCGGCTGATCTCCACGTTCGACTGGAGCGAGTTCTTCGAGAGCGTCAGCCTCGTGGAGGAGGTGCTGCAGCGCGACCCCGCGGGCGTGTACGGGCGCATGGACTTCCGCAGCCGCGACCGCTACCGGCACGCGGTGGAGGAACTGGCCGTCCCGACCGGCGAGGGGCAGCTGCTGCTCGCGCTCAAGAGCGTGGAGCGGGCCCGGCAGGCGCACGTGCGCGACCCCGACGCCCGGGCCGCCCATGTCGGTTACCACCTCATTGGCGGGGGGCGGCGCCAGTTCGAGCGCAGCGTGGCGTGGCGTCCCACCACGAAGCAGCGGGCGCGCAGGCTG
>JABFRY010000188.1 GCA_013140955.1 Acidobacteriota bacterium | reverse complement strand
TGCTCGAGGAGGCCTGCCTCGATGGCCAGCGCGGCGAGGCGCTGCGTCAGGTCGTCGTGGAGCTCGCGGGCGAGGCGCCGTCGCTCGTCTTCCTGGGCGGTGATGAGCCGTCCGGCCAGTACCTCGAGTTCCGCCTTCGACACCGTGGTGCGCTCCAGGCGCTCGGCCATGCGGTTGAACGAATGGGCGAGCCCGCCGATCTCGTCCTCGGAGGTCACGGGAATCCGCGTCTGGAAATCCAGCGACTCGAGACGGCGTGCCCCCTCCGCCAGCGCCAGCACCGGCGTCGTCACCGAGCGGGCCAGCCAGGTGCCGGCCGCGAAGAAGGCCACGGCCACCAGGCCGCCGATGCCGAGGATGCGCTGCTGCAGGGCGCGCACCGGGGCCAGGGCCTCGGCCGACTCGATCTCGGCGACGATGGCCCACTCGAGCCCCGGGACGTCGAGCGGCGCATGCGAGCGGAGCACCTCGACGCCGCGCGCGTCGGTGCCGAGCTCGGTGCCCCGCGGTCCCATCACACGGCTCGCCAGGTCTGCATCCACACGCAGGTTGAGGATGGCAGTGCCGTAGCGCGACAGCGTGGCCGCGCTGCCGGCGTTCCCGGCGTCTGCCTGCAGCGCGCGAACGAACGCCTCGGGGTCCTCGACATGGCGCCGCGGGTCGCTGCGGTAGGTGCCGTCGGCGGCCACCAGGTACGACTGTCCCGTGCGCCCCAGGCCCTCGAGTTCCCACTGCTGTTCGCCCGCCATCACGCGGTTCACCTCGGCCACCGACACCTGGATGGCCAGCACCCCGACTTTCGAGCCGGCACTCCACACGGGGGCCGCCAGGAAGGCCGCCGGCGCGAAGTAGGACGGCGGATACGGGCTGTAGTCCTCGACCACCACAAGTTCGGGCCCCTCCACCTGCAGGGCGCGCTCGACGGCCCGCGCCAGGCCCGTGTGGGCGTAGGGTGGCTCGGCGAGCGGCACGCCGAAGTCGATCTCCTTGAACACCGTGTAGAGGATGCGGCGTGTCGAGGCGTCGATGAGGAAGATGTCGTAGAAGCCGAACGCACTCTGGTAGCGGTGAAACGTCGGGTGGTAGCGCGCGTGCGCCTCGCCGTACGGCCCGGCCTCTGGCACCGTGAGCAGCAGGTCCTTCGCGCCCACCGGGTGCGGGTTGTCGGCCAGGAACAGGTGCTGCGCGCCGAGCACCAGCGGATCGGCCGGCAGCCAGTCGGCGAGGGCCTCGGCCTCGGCAGGCTCGCCCAGGCTGTGCGACTCGTCGTAGTACCGGCGCACGGCCAGCGCTGCCTCGCTGTCCGCATCGGCGGGCGGCAGGGTGGCCCAGGTGGCGCGAAACCGGCCGAGGGCCTCGATGGTGGCCTCGTCGGCAGACAGCGCCAGCACGTGGTTGCCCACGTCGGCGAAGTAGCGTTCGATCTGGCGGCTGCGCGTCTCCCTGACGGCCGCGAGCCGGTCGTAGGTGGCCTGCCGCATGGCGGCGGCCGCGCCCGCCGAGGCCTCCCAGCCCGTGATGCCGATGGCGAGCAGCCCGAGGCCCAGCACGAGGAGCCGCAGCTTGGCGCGGTAGGACCGGATCCCCAGCATCGCGCCAGTATAGAGCGGCGTTCCCGCCCGAGGCTCAGGCGGGCCCGCCCTGCGGACGGCGCTCGTGGGGCCGGCCGACGGCGAGCAGCGTCACCGAGATCTCCGAGGCGATGTCGGGCAGGCGCAGCGGGTCCCAGTCGAGGCTCCGCCGGTGCGCCAGTGCGGGCGAGAACGCCGCAACCTCGTCGGTCGTCACACCCACGCGCACCGGGATGATGAGGGCGCGGTCCTCGCGCGCCTCGCGTTCGGCGATGGCGTCGAACTCCTTCCTCGCCCAGCGCTGGTTCTCGAGATACCGCGGCGAGAGAATCACGATGCACCGCTCGCACTCCTCGAGCCCCTTGCGGATCACCCGCTCGAGGGGATCCCCCGCCCGCATCGAGTACTGGTCGAACCAGGCATGGCAGCGGATCTGCGCGAGGGCATGTGCCAGCGGGCCTGCCACCGTGTCGCGGTCGCCCGAGTCGTAGCTGATGAAGGCCAGCGGCTTCTCGAACGCGGAGCGGGCGCGCGCGTACCGCGGTCCACGCACACGGAGGTACACGCCCTGCGGCCGCACCGAGGCGACCAGCGTGTCGATCTCGGCATCGGACAGGTCGTCTTCGGCGTACACGAAGACGCGCCCGGCAAACTGCAGGTCGGTCGAGGGCACCTGTCGCTCGCCGTGCCTGCCCGCACGGATGTCGCGCCCCTCACCGATGGCCAGGGCCCGGTCCACGTGCCCGCAGATGCCCTGGATGAAGCCGGGGGCGTCCGGCACGGCGGGCACGTAGAAGGCGACGAACACCGCGTTGGCGTCGAAGTCGAAGTGCAGCTGCACCGGGACCGGCACCAGCCGTCCGTCCTCGCGGGCGAAGTCGAACGTGTTGCGGCCCACGACGTCGCGTGTGAAGTCGGTCTCGAAGTAGTCGCGGACGGTGGCCATGGTGCAGACCGGACCCCTGCCGCTCCGCGTGGCGCTTCGCCGGGTGCGCCAGGGTGGCGGGAGAACGTGGGGCCGAGGATAACGCAGGCAGGCGCGCAGGCTATGATCGGTCGGCATCGGCCGCGCGCCCGCCCCACCGGCCGCACCCTCGCGAATGACCCCGACCTTCGATTCCGTCCTCGTCGTTTCGTTCGGCGGGCCCCAGGGCCTTGCCGACATCCGGCCGTTCCTCGCCAACGTGCTGCGCGGACGCCGCGTGAGCCCGGAACGCGTGGAGGAGGTGGCCCGCCACTACGAGCAGTTTGGCGGCGTGTCGCCCATCACGGCGCTCACCATGCGGCAGGCGGCGGGGCTGGCCGACGGCCTGCGCACGGCCGGGCACCCGCTGCCCGTTCACGTGGGCATGCGCAACTGGCATCCCTATCTGGCCGGGACGCTCCGCCAGATGCACCAGGACGGGCTGCGCCACGCGGTAGGCTTCATTGCCGCGGCGCAGCACTCGTATTCGAGCTGCCAGCAGTACCGCGAGAACGTGGCGGCGGCACAGGCCGAGGTGCGGGCCGAACTGGGCGATGCGCCGGCGGTCACCTTCACCGGGAGCTGGTTCGACCATCCCGGCTTCGTGGCGGCCAACGCCGCGCACGTGCGCACGGCGCGGGCACGGCTGCCTGCGGCGCTCCAGGCGCGTGCCCGGCTCGTCTGCACGGCACACAGCATCCCGGTGTCGATGGCCGTCCGCTCGCGCTACGAG
>JABFRY010000027.1 GCA_013140955.1 Acidobacteriota bacterium | reverse complement strand
GCGGACCCAGCGCATCCTCTTTGCCCTGTCCTCCCCGGAGTACCTGCGGTACTACGATTCGACGATGCGCCTGCTGGCCGACCAGGGCCACGACGTGGCCGTGGCGGTCAACTGGCTCCGCGAGCGCAAGGCCGCCAGGCTCGACGAGCTGGTGGACCCGCGCATCCGGGTGGCCGGGCTCGTGCCCAAGCGGTCCGACCTGTGGACGCCGCTCGCTCGTGGCGTCCGCGGCACGATGGACTTCGCGCGCTACCTGCACCCCCGGTTCGCCGAGGCGCCCGCCCTCCGCGCACGGATGTACCGCAAGGTGCTGCCGCCGCTCATGCGGCCGCTCGATCGCCTCCATTCGCTGTCCGAAGCCTCGCTCGAGCGGTTGCTCGGCGTGTTCCGGGCGCTCGAGCGCGCCATCCCCGTGAGCCGCCGCCTGCGCGCGTTCCTCGACGCCGAGACGCCGGACGTGGTCATCGTGTCGCCGCTCGTGGATGCCGCGTCGGACCAGGTGGACCTGGTGCGCGCCGCCAAGGCCGAGGGCATCCCGGTCGCCGCCGCGATCGCGAGCTGGGACAACCTCACCAACAAGGGCCTGCTGCGCGTCGAGCCCGATCTCGTCGTGGTGTGGAACGAGCGGCAGAAGGAGGAGGCGGTCACGCTGCAGGGCGTCCCGCCAGCGCGCGTGGCGGTGACCGGCGCGCAGCTGTTCGACCGGTGGTTCGACCGCGAGCCGAGCCAGGCACGGGACGCGTTCTGCCGCATGGTCGGCCTTCCCGACGACCGCCCCTTCATCCTCTTCACCGGCTCCTCGGTGTTCATCGCCCGGTCGGAACTCGAGGAGCCCTTCGTGCGCGAGTGGGTGACTGCGCTCAGGCAGAGCGGCGATCCCCTGCTGCGCGACGCGGCCGTGCTCGTCCGGCCGCATCCGTTCAACTGCGACGCGTGGACGGCCTCGGACATGTCCGACATCGGCCCGGTGGCCGTCTGGCCACGCCAGCGCTACACGCCAGCCGCCGAGGATGCGCGCACGAGCTTCTACGACTCGCTCCATTTCAGCGCGGCCGTGGTCGGCATCAACACGAGCGCGATGATCGAGGCGGCCATCGTGGGGCGGCCGGTCCTGTCGGTCACCGCACCCCAGTTCGCCGGTACGCAGGAGGGGACGCTCCACTTCCACCACCTGCTGCCGGAGAACGGCGGCTTCCTGCGGATGGCGTCCTCCATCGAGGCGCACGTGCCGCAGCTCGCGGAGGTGCTCCACGACCCGGACGCGAGCCGCCAGCAGACCGAGCGCTTCGTCGCGAGCTTCATCAGGCCGCACGGCCTCGATCGGCCGGCCACCCCCATCCTGGCGCGAACCTTCGAAGACCTGGCCCGCACGGGACGGCACGCGCCGGCCCGCGAGTCGATGGGAACACGGTTCCTGCGCGTCGTCGTCTGGCCGCTCGCCCTGATGGTCAAGTGGGCGTCGCTCGGCGCGGATGCGCGGCCCATGGCCCGCAAGGCCCTGTACGAGACGTGGTTCACGCTGGGGCGGACGACGCGTCTGGTGATCAAGCGAGCGGTCATCCGGCCCGTCCGCGACGGGCGCCGCGGGCTGGTGCTCCTGCTGCGCTACCTCCGCAAGGCCGCGGTCTTCGTGCTGCGCTGGACCGTGGTGCGGCCCGTGAAATACGCGCTGCGCGGCGTGCGCCTGCTGCGCTACCACGTGGCCGTCAAGCTGCGAGGTGGGAGCCTCGGCACGGGAGAGGCGGATGGCCCACGCTGAGGCCACTGGCGATCCGCGCCCGCTTCGGGTGCTCTTTTCGATGCGCAACTTCTGGTACGTGCGCATCTTCGAGCCCGTCCTCCGCAGGCTGGCCGACCGCGGGCATCACGTGCACATCCTGGCCGAGCGGCCCGAACGCCCGGAGAACGCCGCGGAGTGGCGCGAGGCGGCCGACGCGCTGGCCGCGGCGTATCCCACGATTACCTACGACTGGGCTCCGCGCAGCGTGGAGGACGGCTGGCTCGACCTGCGCGTCATGGTGCGGCTCGGCCTCGATCACCTGCGCTTCCTCGGGCCGGAGTACGGCGACGCGCCCGCACTCGGCGCCCGTGCCCGTGCGCGGGCGCCCCGGCTCATCGTGGATCTCGCCGACGGGCCGATCCTCGGGTCCGCCGCCGGACGGCGCCTTCTGTGGCTCGCGCTGAGGCTCATCGAGCGCGCCGTGCCGCCCGATCCCGACCTGACGGCCTGCATCGACGCCCAGCGCGCGGACGTGGTGCTGCTGACGCCGCTGCTGGATCTCGGCTCGGAGCAGTTCGACGTCCTGCGCGCCGCCCGGCGGCGGGGTGTGCCCTCGGCGCTGTGCGTGGGCAGCTGGGATCACCTGTCGAGCAAGGCGCTCATTCGCGAGCAGCCGGACCGGGTCGTGGTGTGGAACCAGACGCAGAAGCGCGAGGCGGTGGAGCAGCACGGGTTCCCGCCCGACCGCGTGGAGGTGACCGGAGCCCAGTGCTTCGACCTCTGGTTCGATCGCGCACCGTCGCGGTCCCGGGAGCTGTTCTGCCGGCACGTGGGCCTGGACCCGGGCCGTCCCTACGTGCTCTACGCGTGCTCGGCCCTCTTCGAGGGGAGCCCCAGCGAAGCCGCCTTCGTGCGCGAGTGGATCGCCGCCGTGCGCGCCATCGATGACGGGGCGCTGCGGGACGCGAGCATCCTCGTCCGGCCGCACCCCAAGCGTGGCTTCGAGTGGGACGACGTGGACCTGTCGGCGCTTCCGGATGTCGCCCTGTGGCCACCGCGCGGGGCGGCACCGCTCGACGACGCCAGCCAGGCCGACTACTTCGACTCGATGTACCACAGCGCCGCAATCGTCGGGCTCAACTCGAGCGCGCTCATCGAGGGCGGCATCATCGGCCGCGCCGTGCACACCGTCCTGCTGCCGGAGTTCTACGAGAGCCAGGAAGGGACCCTGCACTTCCGCTATCTCATCGACGGCGGGCTCCTGCGCGTGGCGCGCGACATGCCGACGCACCTGGCCCAGCTCGCCACCTCGGTCGCCGGCGCCGACGCCGCCGTGCACCACAATCGCGCGTTCGTGGAGGCCTTCGTCCGGCCCGGCGGCCTGGACGTGCCGGCCACCCCTGCCCTCGCCGCGGCGATCGAACGCCTGGGCCGGACGCCGGTGCCGGCCCTGGGCGAGGCGTGGTGGGCGCGCCCCCTGCGCGCGGCGCTCGTCCCCCTGGCACGCCGCACGCGTGGCACCTTTGCGCAGCAGTTGTCGCGGGAGCGGCGCCG
>JABFRY010000472.1 GCA_013140955.1 Acidobacteriota bacterium | reverse complement strand
GGTCCACGGCCCGCTGGTTGCCCCGTGACTGCCGTCGTACTCGAGCGTCACGCCGGCGGCCTTCACGTCCTCGAGCGAGCGTCCCTCCTGCACCATCAGCGCGATGCGGTCGCGGATGATGGTCAGCATGTCGCGGTACTCGACGACGTCGATCTCGTTGTTGATGCGGCCGTGGCCGGCAATCACGCGGGTGCCGCCCATGGCGTTGTACTCGGGGATCGTCATGTCGACGATGAGGTTCAGGGCGTTCAGGATGCCTGCGAGGCTGCCGCCCCTCTGCGGATCGATCACCGGGTAGGTGGTGTTCAGGAAGACGTCGCCGGCCGCGATGACGTCCGACTTCCGGAAGAACACCAGGACGTCGCCATCGGTGTGCGCCGACGGCACGTGGATCACCTCGATGGGCTCGCCGGTGACGAAGAAGGTCTTCTTCGGGCTGGTGAACGCATCGGTCGGCCACAGCGCCACGGGCATCGCCGTGGCCCCGCCGCCGGGGTTCGCCATCCGGCTGTACGTGTTCTCGTGGGCGTAGATGCGCGCGCTCGTACCGAGGAAGGCGTTCACGTTGCCGCCGTCGGCTTTGGCGAGCGCCTCGTTGCCGCCGACGTGGTCCTCGTCCGCGCTCGTGTTCACGATGTAGCGGATGGGTGCGTCGGTGACGGTCCGGATGGCCGCGATCACCTTGTCGCTGAGGGCGGCCGGATTCGTATCCACGACGAAGACGGCGTCCTCGCCCACCTGGAACACCACGTTGCTGCCTCCGCCCGCCAGCAGGTACACGCTGCCCTGGACGTGGAGGACTTCGAGGTCGGCGCGGGCGGCGTAGGTGGACCGCTGCGGGCGCGGGTCGGCGCGCTGCGCCGCGGCGGGAGCGACGGCCACCAGCGCGGCACAGACTGCCAGGCAGGCCGCGACAGGCATGGAAGAGAGACGGGAACGCGAATGCACGGCTGGAGTCTCCACTGGGCGAATCCGGAACGACCGCCTACGGGCGGCCGGAGCCGGTGCGCCGGGACGACGCCTCCTGCTCCATCAGCTGCTTGAGTGTCCCGACGTACTCGGGATAGAGCTGCGCGGCGCCGCCGAGCGTGGCCTCGTACGGAAGGCCGTTGGCCTCCGCGTAGTCCGGGTGCTTCGTGCCGAGCGGGTAGTGGGGCACGTCACCGGGCTTCAGGAACGGCAGTTCGTCGGCGATCTCGACGTGATTGATGCCGCCCTCGCGCTGGCCCGGGTTCCACCGGAACGTCTGCGTCCGGACCATCGGCTCCTCGAGGTAGATCGGATCGTCCACCTGGGACATGTGGACCAGGCGGTCGCCGTGACGGATGAAGTACTCGGTCATCACGGCGTACGGGCTCACGGGGATGCCGTTGCGCTGCAGGAACATCTGCTTCATGTGCGTGGTGACCACCTTGAGCATGCCGTTCACCCAGGTGCCCGTCGAGAAGCCGTTCCAGAGGTGCTCGGCAAACTCGGACGGATGCTCCCGGCCGTCGAGCCAGATGGTCCGGTTCGCGTTCTCGAACAGGCCGGTGATCGTGTACGCCTGCAGTTGCCGGGTGCGCGGATGGATGATCTCGCCGACGTGGATGTTGGGTCCGGGCCCGCGCATCGAATAGGTGGCGGCGTGGGGCCGGGCCTGGTGCTCGGGAATGGCCTGGATGGTGGAGTTCCAGCTGAGCGCCTTCTGTCGGCCCGCCGCATTGAGCGGGAAGCCGGTGAAGTTGCCCAGCTCGGGGCCCGGGTCGACCCGGATCAGCAGCTCCTCGTCGTTGGCCATGGCCCAGTTGCCGGCCAGATCCACCGATGGCGGTCCCCCGGCCCGCCCCTGCGCTGTGGCGGCGACGGCGGTGAGCACGAGCAGTGCGGCGGCAACGGCCGGAATGTACGTGAGCGACAGGCGGCGCATACGAGCCTCCGGAAGACGTGTGTGGAGCGGACGGGTGACCATCGTGTCCTCCTGCGCGAGCTACTCGATCGGACGGCAGGCCGCCGGCGCCCACTTGCTGCCGTCGGCTTCCCGCTTGAAGTGGTAGCTGGTCGTGTACTCGCTCAGCAGGTAGCGCGGGTCCTGCACCACGGAGCTGACGATGAGGAAGTCGTCGCCGTTGGGGAAGCTGACGCGGTCGAAGTACTCCAGCATCGTCGTGCTGTCGCTGTAGGCCACGCCGTTCTTTCGCAGCCAGCCCTCCGACAGGTTGGAGGTGACCACTTTCAACGTGCCCCCCTCCGGCGCGGGTGCCCCGATACGGGCGCCGCCACGCATGACGGGCGGGCCGCCGTTGGGTTCCCACGCCGCCAGCGACAGGCCCTGGAGCGACTGCGGACCCGGCTGTGCCGGCGCCTCGAACCGGAGACGCCGCGTCTGTGCTCCGGCGTCCGTCTCGACCTTCAACACGTCGTCTCCCTCCCACGTGATCCGCAAGCGCGTGGGCATCCGCATCAGGCCGCCGGCGCCGTAGGCCTTGCAGGAGCCATCGGTGGCCGGGTCCCATGCATCGGCGACCTCGCGTCCCGCCTCGCTCAGGGGCACGCTGATGTAGTCGCCCTTCGGGGGCGTGCGCATGCGCCAGAGCCACTCCTCGGTCACGACCGACACCCAGTAGCCGGTGAGGTCGGCGAGGGCAGCCGCACGCGGGGTCTGCGCCGTGTCCTGAGCGGCTTGGGCCGAGAGCACGCGGTCGGCGCTGGCGCAGAGCACCGCGGCGGCCGCCAGCGCGAGCCATGGTGTGGCGCGACGGGTCGAATGACGAGTGGACATGATACGGGTGCGGCCTCCGGGCGCGTCGTGCAGGGCGCCGTGCAACAGGCGCCCGAACCCCCGGGACACTCCCGCTGGCGGACGTGGCGCGCGCCAGACTATACACGGGCCAATCGTCCGGAGGCGAGGGCAATCACGTGCCCGGGGCGGTCAGGGCTGTTCGGTGATGACCAGCGTCGCGTTGACAAGCGGCGACGTGACGACCTGCCGCTGGCCGGACGGCCACAGCACCTCCACGCGGTCCACCGCGCTCGCCTGGCCGAGGCCCACGTACAGCGGGAGGGTGCTCTGCGCGAGATGGCCCGACCGGCCATCGTGGGCGCGCGTCCGGGTGCGGCCGCCCGCCGTGACGCGGACGACGGCTCCGAGGCCGTCCCGGTTCGAGCGCGTGCCGACCAGCCGGATCTTGAGGAAACGGACGAGCGTGCGCTCGGTCAGGTTGCTCTCGAGGACCGCGGGCTCGGCGTGGAAGTCGTTGGTCACGATGTCGAGATCGCCGTCGTTCTCGAGGTCGACGAGCACGGCCGAGCGCGAACTCCGCGCGCCCCACACCGTCACCGGTCCCTGCTGGCCGGACGCCGCGGGATGCGCGCGGTCCGGGCCGGACGCGTCGAGCTCGAACCACGGCACGGCCGTGCGGCCGTCGCGGCGCGGCTCGACGCCCAGCAGGAACTCGGCATCGGCGAAGTGGTCACCCCGCACGTTGAGCTTGAGGCCGTTCACCACGTATCGCTCCGGGTAGCCCGCGCCCGACGGCAGGAAGATGTCTTCGTAGCCGTCCGCGTTGAGGTCGCCGACGCTCGGGCCCCAGGGCTGATAGTGCTCGACGCTGAACCGGCCCGTGGCGTCCTCGAACCGGCCGTGGTCACGCGCCAGGAGGAGCGCGTTCCCGAAGACGAGGTCTTCCCGGGCAGGGATGCCAGGGATCTGCGCCCAGCGCTCGCGCTCCTGCGCAGGCGCAGCCCCCTGCCGCTGGTCCGAGAAGAAGTCGGTGACGAGCAGGTCCAGCCGGCCATCGGCATCCGCGTCCAGCCGCGCGCCTCCGGTGGCGCCCCACGGCGTGCGGGCGAGCCCCTCGGGCTGCCTGGCGACGAAGGCGGTGCCGCGCACGTTCTCGAAGTACGTGTCGGCGCCGTGAGGGTCGAGCACGTAGAGGTCGGTCCATCCGTCGCCGTTGGCGTCGAGCGGGATGGCGTCGCCCGATGGTCCTGCCCGGTCGAGGCCGACGATGGCCGACTGTTCGGTGAAGCGGTTGTCGCCCTCGTTGCGAAAGAGAAGCCCGGGCCGGCCCGGTGCCGGGTGGCCCTCGGCTCCCGCGGGCTCCTCCGTTCCAATGAAGTAGCGATACCCGTCGCCCGCGGCGTCCTCGGTGGTGTAGCGTCCGGGACCGGCCACGAACAGGTCGAGCCGGCCGTCGCCGTCGTAGTCGAAGAACACGGCACCGGCCGAGTGCCCCACGACGCCGACGCCGGCCCGGGCGGTGATGTCGGCGAAGCGACCATTGCCATCGTTCTCGAACAGGACGTTGCCGCCGCGCACGGTGGTGACGTACAGGTCCGGGTCGCCATCGTTGTCGATGTCCGCGAAGTACGCGCCCACACCGACGCCTCCCACCCGCGCGCCCCAGGCCAGGGTGACGTCGTCGAACCGGCCGCCGCCCAGATTCCGGAACAGGCGGCTGCCGCCGACCTGGTTCACGAAGTACAGGTCGGCGAGGCCGTCGCCATCCACGTCGGCGGCCGCCACACCGCTCCCCTGGACGTAGTGCGTGGATCGGTACCGGCGCCCGGCATCCTCCACGGCCTGGTGCCGGAACGTGATGCCCGACCGTGCGAGGACGTCGGTGAAGCGGAAATCGTGGAAGGCGTCGATGGCGTCGGCCACCGATCGTTGCGCGGCCGCGCGCGTCAGGGCCTCGCCAACCTCGGCGAGCCCCGGCGGGGAGAACACCACCGCCGGGGCGCGGGTCTCGTCGGGCGGGACGATCGCCTGCACGTCGGAGGTGCGGCCGCACGCCGCTGCCACGAGTCCCAGGCAGAGGCCGGGGACCAGCAGGCGGATGAGCGGCGACCGGGGCGCGGTGGCAACGGCGCGGGGGTGCATGTCGTCGTGGCCGAGGGGTAGAGCGGTCACGCCCGCCAACGGCCCGGCCGACGCGAGGGTATCACGCGGCCGGGCTGGCGGCCCTCGGTGGCGTCTGCCAGGCCGTCGGGCGTATCCTGTTGCGTGTGCGGCGGCGTCCGTCAGGGTCCGTTCCGCCCGGCGTCGCCGACTGCCCGGAGGTCATCGAGCCGCCTATGTCCAGGTACATTCGTCGCACGCTGCTCGCGTGTGCCGTCGCCATCATGACCGCGCCCGGTGGCGTAGGCCATCCGACAGCGGTGGCCGGCCAGGGCACGGATCTCTCCGAACTGATCAGGGCGGCCGAGCGCGGCGGTCCGGAGGCGCAGTACAACCTGGGTGTCGTCTATGCGAACGGCATGGGTGTCGAGCCCGACATGGACGAGGCGATCAAGTGGTACCGGCGCGCGGCCGATCAGGATCATCCCGCCGCTGCCTTCGTGCTGGGCCTGGTGATGTCGCGTGGCGACGGCGTACCGCGCGACGAAGCCGCGGCCGTCACCTGGTACCGCCGCGCCGCCCAACTCGGACACGTGATGGCGCAAAACAACCTCGCGTTCATGTACGTCACGGGTCGGGGCGTGAGCCAGGACAAGCTCGAGGCGGTGAAGTGGTACACGGAGGCCGCCGGCCAGGGCCATCCGACCGCCCAGTTCAACCTGGGGCTCATGTTCGCCAACGGAGATGCCGGTGTGCACGACGACGCCCAGGCGGTGCGCTGGTACCGGCGCGCGGCGCAGCAGGGCGTGATGGCCGCGCAGTCGAACCTCGGCCTGATGTACGAGTCGGGGCAAGGCGTTCCGCAAGACCCCCGGCGGGCGTATCTGTGGCTGAGCGTGGCCGCCTATGGTGGTACCGCCGACTCCGATTCCGCGCGCGACCGCGACCGCGTGGCGGCCGTCCTGACGTCGGAGGAACGGAGCGACGCGGACATGCTGCTCGCCTCCTGCCTCGAGACCGAACTGCGCGAGTGCGGCGAGCCGGCGGAGTAGCCGGCGTTCCCGGGGCCGTCCGCCCCGCGGTCAGGAGTACACCGATGTCGAGGAGTCGTTCGGGGTGCGGAGCCCTGCTCCGTGCCGCGCTGCCGCTCTGGCTGGCCGCCCTGACGATCACGGGCCGGGCGCATGCCCAGACGGGCGGCGGCGACCAGTTCAGACAGACGGTGGTCGTCACGGCGGCCAGCGTGCCCGTCACCTTCGAGACCGCCACGCGCACCATCAGCCTGGTGACACGCGAGCAGCTGCAGACGCTGCCGGTCCGCACCGTGGCCGACGCGCTGCGGATGCTCACCTCGGTGGACGTGCGGGCGCGCGGAGCACGGGGCACGCAGACGGACTTCGCCGTCCGCGGTGCGGGGTTCGGGCAGATGCTGGTGCTGGTGGACGGCGTGCGCCTCAATGACGCGCAGTCCGGACATCACAACGGCGACATTCCGGTGCCGCTCGACGCGGTGGAGCGGATCGAGATCCTGCACGGTGCCGGATCGTCGGTGTTCGGCGCCGATGCCTTCGGCGGCACCGTGAACATCATCACGCGCCGTGACGCCGCGCCGCCGGCGTTCGGCATCGAGGCAGGCAGCTTCGACACCGTTTCGCTGCGCGCACAGGCCAGTCCGGGTACCGGACGTCTCCGTCAGCAGATCGCCGCGTCGTTCGACCGCTCGTCCGGCTTCACCGACGACCGCGACTTCGAGAATGCCGTGCTCAGCGTCAGCACCGCGATTGGTCAGCGCTCGCGCGTGTCGGCCCGCCTGCTGCGAAAGGCGTTCGGCGCAGCCAACTTCTACGGCAACGCCCCGTCGCGCGAGTGGACCAACCAGGCGCTGTTCGACGGCGAGCACCGCTTCGCAGCCCCCGCCGGGTGGACGCTGGTCGCCCAGGGCTCGTACCGCACCCATGGCGACCGGTTCATCTTCGACCGGCGGCGGGTTCCGGTGTCCGCGAGTGAGCACCGCACGCATGCGGCCTGGGGCAGCCTGAAGGCCTCCACGGTGCTGCGCCCCGGGACGACCGTGACGATTGGCGCCGAGGCCGGCGGCGATGTCATCCGCTCCAACAACCTGGGCGATCACTCGCTGGCACGGGGCAGCGCCTTCGGGGAGTGGCGGCAGGCGTTCGGGTCGCGCACGCACCTCGAGGCGAGCCTGCGCATGGACCGCTACGCCCAGTTCGGCTCGGCGTGGAACCCGGGCGTCGGGGCGAGCTGGTGGGCGTCGCCGTCCGCCAGGCTGCGGACCAGCGTCGGGCGCGCCTTCAGGGTCCCGACCTTCACCGAGCGTTTCTATTCGGACCCCGCGCACCTCGCGCGGAGCGAGGTGGGGCCGGAGACCTCCTGGTCGGGCGACGCCGGTCTCGACCTGTTTCCCGCGGACGGATGGACGGTGCAGGGCACGGTGTTCGCCCGCGCGGATGCCGACGTCATCGACTGGCTGCGCGACACCCCGGCCGATCGCTGGCGTACCTACAACGTGCACGACGTGGACACAGTGGGCGTCGAGCTGTCCGTGCGTCGCGATGTGGCTGACGCGGGGTGGGTCACCGTGGGGTACACCGGACTTGATGTCCGTGCGGCACAGGTGACGTCGCTGTCCAAGTATGTGCTCGACTACGCCCCCCACATCCTGTCGCTTGGCGGCATGGCCCGCCTGCCCGGCGCACTGATCGTGGCGCCGCGCCTGCAACTGGTGCGGCGTACGCGTCCCACCGGCGACAGCGACTACGTGCTGATGGATGCGCGGGTGAGCCGCCGGTTCGGCCGCCTCGCCCTCGTGGTGGACGGGACCAATCTGCTGAGCGCCGACTACCAGGAGGTGGCGGGGGTGGCGATGCCCGGACGCGCCGTCACGGCCTCGCTCGACGTCGGGCTGCGGTAACGCGGCTCGCCCCGCAGGGTAGTCCGGCCTGCCGCTGCCAGGCCCCCGCGGCCCGGCATGCCGCGCCCGGCCTGCCGCCGTGCGCCGCGTCAGGACGCGCCGAGCGGCTCCTGCTGGGTGAGACAGTGGAGCGTGCCCAGGCCCCAGACCAGATCCACGGCGTGGATGCCCACCACCGTGCGGCCCGGCAGGACGCGCGCCAGCGTGTCGAGCGCGATCCGGTCGTTCGGGTCATTGAAGGTCGGCACGAGGACGACGCCGTTGGCCAGATAGAAGTTCGCGTAGCTCGCCGGCAGGCGCTCGCCGTTCATCACCACCGGGCGTGGAAACGGCAGCGTGACCACGCGCAACGGACCGACGCCTGGCTCGCGGGCGGCCGACTCGAGGCGGCGCAGGTTGTCGAGCGAGCGTGCGTGATTGTCGTCGGCCGGGTCCGGTTCCACCGCGAGCACGATGGTCTCCGCGTCCACGAACCGTGCGATGTCGTCCACGTGGCCGTGCGTATCGTCCCCCACGCATCCGTCGCCCAGCCAGATCGTGCGCCTCACGCCCAGCCAGGTGCGGAAGAGCGCCTCGTAGGCCTGTCGGTCGAACCCCGGATTGCGTACCTGGACGTCGCTCAGGAGCCATTCCTCCGTCGTCAAGAGCAGGCCGGCGCCGTTGACGTCGATGCCCCCGCCCTCGAGCACGATGCGCGTGCGCCCATCCGGCCGGCCCGGTTCGAGGCGCGGCAAGCCGGCCAGGGCGGCGACGGTCCGTGCGGCCTCCGCATCCTGCTGCCAGTTGGGATACTTCGCCCACCCGGTGAAGGCCCAGTCGAGCAGGTGCACGCCGCCGGCATCATCCAGGACGCCCATCGGGGCGGAGTCGCGGAGCCACACGCGGTCGCTCGGCACGACGTGCAGCCGGACGTTGGCGGCGCGCGCGCCGTGGGCCGCGATCATGGCCTGCGCGTCGGCGCGCACGCGCTCGTCGTGGCAGAGAATCTCGACCGGCTCGTGCGCGGCGAGCGCCCGGACGATCTCGGCGTAGACCCAGGGGATCGGCCCGAATTTGCCCGGCCAATCCGGCTCGTGATGGGGCCAGCAGATCCACGTGGCGCGGTGCGGCGCCCACTCCGCCGGCATGCGCAGCGCTCTTGGGGGCGCCGGGATCACGTGCCCAGGTACCGCGACAGGATGGGCCCGTATGCGTCGATGCGACGGTCCCTGAGGAAGGGCCAGTTCCTTCGCACGGTCTCGATGAGGCCCGGGTCGCAGCGGGCCACGAGCACCGCCTCGTCCTCCCCGGCCTCGGCGACGTAGCGACCAAAAGGATCGGCGATGAACGAGTGGCCGAAGAACGTGATGCCGTCGGTGCCGGGCTCCGGTTCGTGGCCCACGCGGTTGGGGGCGGCGACGTAGACGCCGTTGGCAATGGCATGCGCCCGCTGGGCGGTGCGCCAGGCATCGACCTGGGCGCGTCCCCACTCCTCCCGCTCGGCGGGATGCCAGCCGATGGCGGTGGGATAGAAGAGGACCTGCGCGCCGAGCAGGCTGGTGATCCGGGCCGCTTCCGGATACCACTGGTCCCAGCAGATCAGCACGCCGATGGTGGCGAAGCGCGTCTTCCACACCCGGAAGCCGCCCGCCGCGTCGGGACCCGCCGCCGCCGGGTGGGCATCGCCCGGCACGAAGTAGTACTTCTCGTGAAAGAGCGGATCGTCGGGGATGTGCATCTTCCGGTACACGCCGAGGAGCGACCCGTCCGCATCGATGACGGCGGCCGAGTTGCGGTACACCCCGGCCGCCTGGCGTTCGAAGAGGGGAACGACGAGCACCACGCCCAGTTCACGGGCCAGCGCGCACATGTGGTCCGTGGTGGGGCCCGGGATCGGCTCGGCCAGGTCGAAGCGGTCGGCCTGCGGGACCTTGCAGAAGTAGGGCGCCTGGAACAGCTCCTTCAGGCAGATGATCTGCGCGCCCTGGGAGGCGGCCCTCCGGACGAGGACGTCGGCGCGGGCGATGTTGGCCGCCGTGTCCGGTGTGGCGGCGTCCTGGATGATGCCGATCGTGAAGGGGGTCGTGGTCACGGTGCAGACCATCTTGCCACATCAATCTTGCCGGGTTCCGCAGCCGCGTGTAGACTACGGCCATCACCGACATCTCTCGTCTCCCGACGTATGCCGGGACGAGCCGAACCCGCCGCCCATGACGCTGGCGGGTTTTTCTTTTTCGCGACACCGGTGCCGTGGCGTGCCCCTCGGGGCCGCAACCCGACGGCATGCGGTCGGCAGGAGGGTGTGTGAGCGTTGAACCGCAGTCGGCGACGGCGCCGTCGTCCGTGCCGGTCGCCCGGCAGGGTGGCCCGTTGCGCGTGGCGCTGATGGGATTCGGTACCGTGGGGCGCTCGGTGGCTCGCATCCTCACCGAGCGCACGGAGCTGGCAGGACGCCTGCAGCTGACGCACGTGTTCAACCGCAACGTGGCGGCCAAGCAGGCGGACTGGGTGCCCGACTCGGTCCGCTGGACCGACGATCCGGAGGTCGTGTTCGCCGCCGCCCCCGACGTGCTGGTGGAAGTGGTGGGCGGGCTCGAGCCCGCCGGCACCTGGGTGCGACGCGCCCTCGACCAGGGGGCCTCGGT
>JABFRY010000347.1 GCA_013140955.1 Acidobacteriota bacterium | reverse complement strand
CGCCCTCGGGTGCGGGCACCGCCTGCCGCCCGACGCGGTGCCAGGCCATGTCGAGCAGGGCAGCGGCCAGATATTCGGTTGTGGCGAAGCCCTGGTTGAAGGTCTGTGCCGCCAGCACCTTGTCGAGCAGCGCCGGCGGCATCGGCGCGCCCGTCTCGTGGTGCAAGGCGTAATTGCGCAGCACCTCGGGCCAGATGGCCCACATCTCGTTCACCTGCGAGGGAAACTCCACGAAGTCCCGCGGCACGGCCGTGCCCGAGAAATACGGATACCGCACGTCCGACAGCAGGCCGTGCAGGGCATGCCCGAACTCGTGGAACATCGTCTCGACCTCCTCGAGCGTCAGCAGCGTCGGCATCCCTGCGGCGGGCTTGGCGAGGTTCTGGTGGTTGGCCACGACCGCGCGGGTGCCGAGCAGGTGCGACTGCGGCACGTAGGCCCGCATCCAGGCGCCGCCCTCCTTCGAGGGACGGGCGTAGAAATCTGCCAGGAAGAGGCCGAGCGGCGCACCGTCGGCTTCGAAGACCTCGAAGACGCGCACGTCCGGGTGATACACGGGCAGGTCGGTGCGCTCGCGGAATGTGATGCCGAACAGGCGCGTGGCGGCATGGAACACGCCCTTGACGAGCACGGCGTCCAGCTCGAAGTACGGCTGCAGCTCCGCCTGGTCGAACGCGTAGCGCTGTGCGCGGACCTTCTCCGTGTAGAACGCCCAATCCCAGGACGCCAGGCTGAGGGGCTCGTCCCCTGGTGCCTGCCCGGCGCGCAGCAGCGCCTCCAGACTCCCGGCCTCTTCTCTGGCGTTGCGCGCGGCGGCGGACGCGAGGCTCGCAAGGCGCGTCATCACGGCGTCCACCGAACCCGCGGTCTGCCGCTCGATCACGTAGTCCGCGTGCGTGGCGTAGCCGAGCAGGCGCGCCCGCTCCGCGCGCAGGCGTGCCATGCGCGACACGTGCGTCGTCGTGTCGAAGGGCCCGCCCCTGAGCCCGCGGCCGAGCGAGGCAGCCATCACCCGCTCGCGCACACGACGGTCTGTCAACGAGGCCAGCACGGGCTGGCCGCTCGTGTTCGCGAGCGACAGCACGTACTGCCCGGCCAGGCCCCGTTCGGCGGCGGCGGCCTCCGCGGCGGCAAGCTGGCTGGCCGAGAGCCCTGCCAGGTCGTCGCGAGACTCGACGACGAGTCCGGCCGCATTCGCCTCGTCGAGCACGTGCTGGCCGTACACCGTGCCGAGCGTGGCGAGTTCTTCGTTGATGGCGCGCAGGCGTGCCTGGTCGGCCTCGCCAAGAGCGGCACCCGCCCGCACGAAGTCGGTGTAGTACTCCTCCACGAGACGACGCGCCTCGGCATCGAGCCCCAGCGCGTCACGCCGGTCGTACAGCGACTGCACGCGGGCAAAGAGCCGCGGGTCGAGCAGGATCCGGTCGTCGTGGGCGGCAAGCTTCGGGGCGACCTCGGTGCCGATGGCCTTGAGCGCGTCGTTGGTGTGGGCCGACGCCAGCGAGAAGAACACGTTCCGCACCCGGCCGAGGAGCTGGCCCGACCGCTCCATGGCCTCGAGGGTGTTCTCAACGGTGGGCGCGTCGCTCGAGCCCGCGATGGCCTCGATCTCGCCGAGGTGTTCCGTCATGCCGCGCTCGAACGCCGGCACGAAGTGCGTGTCGCGAATCAGGTCGAACCGGGGAAGCTGGTACGGCAGGCTGCTCTCGACGAGCAGGGGATTTCCGACCTGTGACACGTCGTCCTCCGAAGCAGGGGAACCAGGGGCTGTGCCGCCGCAACCGGCGAGCAGCGACACCAGCACGAGCCGACCAGCCGTCTTCATGCGCGCACCCTCCACGCCGAACCGGATCATCATCGCTCACGTCGGCCCCGGCGTGCCACGGCGGCCCGCCCAGGCCACAGCGGCTACGGCCCCCGGGTGGGCGCAGCAGGCAGACGGCCCGGCGCCGGCGTGCGCTCGACGAGCCATCCGTCGGCCAGCGCAAGCCCGAACCAGACCCAGTTGAGATCGTAGTAGCGGTCGTCACGCTGAAGGATGGCGCCGAGCGACGGCAGCCCGAGGTGCGTGCGGCGCACCAGCGCGGCGAGGTCGGGCCGCTGGCGATCGAGCGCGGGCAGCAGGCCCGCGTACACGCTGGGCGATTCCCCGCGGTCGAGCGCCCGCGCGCCGGTGTCGTACGCGGTGACGAGACGACCCTCCTCTGCCAGCAGCGCGGAAAGGGCCGGCAGGCCCCCGATCGACGCGCAGGCCTCCGCACGGCCGTGCAGGCGGCAGTCGAACTCGATGCGCCAGGGGATCCGGATGCCGTCGAAGGAGAAGGTCGCTCCAAGCGTGCTGTCGGGCGGCAGCGCCGCGATCTGCCCATCCGGCGCCACCACCATGAAGTCGGGCGGCAGGCTCGCCTCGCCGCCCGCCGTCGCGCGCGCCAGCAGCGCGTAGCCGACCGTGGCCACCCCCTCCCAGTCTGCGTCCGGATCGAGCCTGGCGAAGTAGGGGTACGCGTACGGCGCGAAGTACGACAGGTTGACGATGCGCTCGGGCACCGCCCAGTTGCCGGCCGACGGAAACCAGCCGCCCGCCACCTCGATGCCGGCACCGAGATGGATCGCCCGCAGGATCCGCCGCGCCCGATCGAGATGGGCCGGCTCGTCGAAGCGGTCGGCGGCGAGGATGAGGGCGAACGCAATGTCCTGGTCCGCATCGGTCGCGCTGTTGCCGTCGAGGATGCGGCCGCCCGCCTCGGGCGACCAGCGCCAGGCGTGCAGCCCGTCGGGCCGTTGCAGCACGCGCGTGGTCCAGGCATGGACACGGTCGAATGTGGCACGGTCACCGGTCCAGGCCGCCCGGAGGAGCGCGTACGACTGCCCTTCCGACGTCACTTCCCCGCCGTTGCGCGTCCGGTCGAGCACGTAGCCCGAGGGGTGGATGTAGATCCGGCGGTACGCCTGCCACGCGGCGTCGAGGAACGCGCGCGTGGCAGCCGGGCCATCGCTGTCGGGCATGCACGATCCCATCATCACGGCCAGCGCGCAGGCGAGCCCTGCCAGGCACGCACGTAGCCCCCTGGGCCACCCTGGCCGGCCGCGCGTGGGGCCGCACGGGAGCACCAGCCGCACACCGGGTACACCCGACACGCCAGCCTCGCGTCGCGGCTTTGAAGGGCGGGTGTACACCGTGCTAGTCTCACACATCGCGGGCGGCCGGCTCCGACCTGCCGCGCCCACACGGGGCACCGTCCTCACGTGATCGCCCGCACAGTCGCACACATGGAC